>CAXGXL010000305.1:0-5221 GCA_964013555.1 uncultured bacterium | reverse complement strand
TGAAGAATGACTTGTGGTCTTGCCCATGATGACCTCTCGGCTTGAACGCCGCCTGCATAAGGCTGCTCGGCTAATATCTATTCAAAAAAATAACGTGGCTCATGGGCACACAAATCCTAACTAGGACCCTCCTGCCTAAAACGTCACGCTCAGGCTCTTATATATCGATATACGCCTCAAAAGGCGACCTCTAGAACTCCTCTTGCCAAGGTTAGCAATAAGCAAGGATCTTCCCCCCGTTTTTGCCCGACCAAGAACGTAAATAGCGAAAGTTCGCAACGGGCTGCAGTGGTGTATTCGATTCCATTATCCTCGAATAACCTGCTCCACCACAAACCCTCGGTAAAAGGGATTTCTGTCTTTTTTCCAGAGCGCTTCCGATAGTTCAGGTTGGGGCTCGAGCCAATCCTTAAGGCTTTCCGGGCGACTCCTAGGGACCAATAGATTCCAATAGGCAATGCGACCACCCAAGCGCATGCGAGTGGCGAGCAAACGCAATAAGCTCTCAGTTTCCTTTTCGGATAAGTATTCAAACAAATCTGATAGATTGGCTTTGCTAAAATGACCTTCAGCGTGGTCTTTCACCGGGCAGTCCAGCCCTCTCGTTTCGATATGGAGTCTCTCCACAAGGCCCTTTAGCTTTTCGAAATTATTCGGGTTCAAATAGGCAGGACCTTTGGTCAGGTCATTGTAATTCGACGTCAATAAATACTCTAAATAGAAGTTATTCTTAGTTGGCAATTGTGTTGCCACGTACTCAAAGCGCTCCAAGAAATGCTCTCCGAGCTCCTTTTTTTCGACAAATCTAAATTGGGATTCATCTCTGCCGTGCTTTGCGATCATTTGCTGGCTTGTGTAGGCTTTAAAGGGTTCCACAAATCGAGGATCTTGAAAGACCTTACCAAAAAAGTTGGCTTGCTTCACCGGGTCTTCAAGGTTCAAAAAAGCATGCATATCCTCAGACGGAACCATTTTACTAATAAGCTTTTCTTGGAAGGATCTGAAATAGAGCTCAAATCGCCCAAAATGAATAAATCCCTTGCGTAGAATTTCTATATGCGTGTCCCAAAACTCTCGGGCTGGAACCACCAAAGTGTCACGAACCCTCTGGTATAGCTCTAGCCGATCCATATCATGTCGCGCTCCAACCAGATTAACAAACTCCTCATGATTAAAGTGGGTAATCGCCTCTTTCTTTAAATGTACAATCGCGGTTTGAGCAGGGTTTAAGTCGACAGCAGTGACACTAGCGGGTTCCTTGAGCAAAAGTGCAAGGGCATTGCAACCTGCACTAGCAATGGATAGCACATGATCATCGGGTTGGATGTTCAACCCTTCTTCTAAGAGTGCATAATCCTCCCAAACTTGGGAATATCGAATGATCACCTCTTGTAAGACTTCATTGATATCTTTATCTGAGCTCATTTAAGACTCCATCGTGGGAATTGGTACTGCCCCAAGCATTATCCGCAATATAAGAGTGAACTGCAAAGCACTCGATTTCCCGCTAATACTCTCTTGGCAGGGCTTTGGGAAAGTCCAAGATTCTAACATATGAATCCCAATTCTGTGCGCTGCACCGACTCTCGCAACCAACTAGAATTGTCTCTTAGGTAACGGGCCATTGCATTGTTCGAAACTTCGCTCACCAATGCCCTATTCTAACCACTTAGGTTATTACCCGGGCCCTGGTCTTATCAGCACTATCACTGCAAGGTCGGCAAAAAACATCAAAGAAAACGAAACACTAGAAAAAAAGAAGACCTAAACCCCCGAAACTAAGCCCTGAATCCAACCGATTCGCACCTTATCGTTGCGTCGATTTCCCGGCTCCGTATAATCAAGCGGAGCAACTATAAAAAGAAAGACCTAGCTCAGGTCGAGGAAATGAGGAACCGCCTAAACTAATGGAACCAAAAGACAACAACGCTTTGCCCTACGGCCCCTTTGCTCGAAATCTACGCCTACTTCTACTACTTTCCCTGTTTCCGTTCTCTGCGTGTACGGACCCCCAAATCCCCGCCCCCGAAACAACGCTAAAATTAGTTATCACCAGTACGGTAGACGTCGACAAAATTCGGCTTCGGTTGCGAACCACCGACAGCGCCCAAACCGACGAAATTAATCAAGACGTTTTTGAAAAAAATCTAACCTCCGAAGAACACATCATCTTATTGCGTCCTTCGGACGTTTTTAAAGGCGAGTTTTTTGTTTATGTGCAAGGATACCGGGTCTCCCAGGCCGATCCGATTGTTGCGGAGAATGCCTTGGTGACCTTCACCCAAGATCAAGAAGTCACTTTCTCGTTAGTTCTACGAGAAGGTTTCACAGACAATGATGATGATGGGTTTGCGCAATGCACCGGCGATCCCTGGTGCGACTGCGATGATTCCCAAGACCGGGGAGACAAAATCAATCCCTACCTTCCGGAAAATTGCGCAGACCCCTACGACAATAACTGCAATGGGGTCGCCAATGAAGGGTGCACCTGTGTAGAAGACGCCCCATGTACCGATTTACCTCCAAATTTGTGGGATTTTGCGGGGGTGGGAGCCTGTCACTTTGGCGTTTTGCGGTGTTTACCTTCAGGCATTTACGCCCTTGAATGTGAGGATGCAGGAAGCCCCACCAATGAAATCCCGTTCAATTTTGTTGATGACGATTGCGACGGCAATGTAGACGAAGGCTCTTCCTGCTCGGTGGGAACCACTCGCCCTTGCTTTCTTGGCCTTATCGATGACGCGCGAAACCCAACCAGTCATTTTGCCGCATCTGAACGAGCACTCGGGGAATGCAAACTCGGCACCCAAACCTGCTCTGCCGACGGCATATGGCTCTCTTGCGAGGGGGAAATCCGTCCCCAACGGCCCCTATTTAGCGAAACGAATAAGTTTGGGGAGATCGTTCTGCGAGAAGGAATTGGGTGGACGGAGGTACTCATCCCGGGACGAGTAGACCAATGCGATGGATTGGATAACGACTGCGATGGCACTTACGATGAAGAACCCTTTTTCGATACGGATAACGACACCTATACCTACTGCGGTACGTGTCCTTCAGAAGTAGCGCCTCGCCTATGCGATGAATTTGTTGATTGCGATGACACCAATAGCGATATTAATCCCGGCGCTTCAGAGTTATGCGGTAACACAATCGATGAAGATTGTACCTGCGATCATGGGGCGGGACTAGGAAGCCCCTACCAAAAGAGCGACGGCACCTATAACTGCACAGCCACCGAGTCCTATCTGGCTTGTGACACTCTTCCCCGAAGTGACTCTAACCCAGTAGGATTGTGCTCCGACAGTCCCCAGCCGTATTATTATGGCTTTTATGGACCCACTGAATCCAACCAAGACTGCTATTATTGCGGGCTCGAATACGGCAAGCTCTGCGACGAGATCTCAAAAACCTGCCAGTCCAAGGATGCCCGCTGCTCTAATTGCGATTTTGTTGGCGCTATCGCCGAAGTTCGTCCTCTTTGTACAGTTCACTCAGGGGGCTGCAACAATGCTAACGCCCCCCTTTGGACCCCCCTGGTTGGGGCCGATCCCAATAATGAATGTGGTGCTCTGTCCTGCGAGGGCTATTATTGGGGCATTGAAAACAATCGTTGTTACCTCCGAGCGAATCAACCAGCCGACCAAGTCAACTGCAAGGGGCAGGGCATTTGTGAAAGCGCTTCAGATCGGTGTCCAATAGAGCCCAATAGGCAAGAAACTCCTCTTAGTCCGCCGAGTATCTGTCAAAAAATCGAATCGGGCTGCAGTGGTCAAATCGCCCCCAGATGGTCTAACCAAGCCAATAACGAAGATTTATTGGATGATTGCAATACCACCATTTGGTGCGATGATTCAGCAGGAGGTGACGCTTACTATTTTGGATTGATAGATCCTACTCCCGATGATTCAGTCAACGATAAGACGTGCCACTTTACCCAAAATGTTGCTAGTAACTTCTGCAATGGTTTAGGAGCTTGCCAAACTCGCTCTGAGGCTTGCTCAAGTTCTGGACCCGGTGCCGAGGTTGATGGTGTATTTGCGAGGCCAAAATGTCACCGGCCCGTTGAAGATCCTGATTCACCCAACTGTAACGGATCAATCCCACCAGTATATCAGAATGTAGGTACGGAAACAGATCCTTACCAAGACTGCAACGGCCGCGGTTGCTGCATCGACTCTCAAGGAGTCGGAACTTGCTGCGCCCCGGCCCTTGAACCTTGTCTCCTAGACAGCGAATGCGCATCAGGTGTGTGCCGAACCGACTGGGATGGTGTTGGCACCTTTTGTGCGAGTAATTCAACCACCTGCATTCATGATGATGAAACGACCGTTGAAGAACGGGAAAACGGTCATGTGGAATGCAATTCAACAGACCAATATAAAATATGCCAAGATGGAATTTGGGCGGATCCTGTCCCATGCTTGGCAACAACCTGCAACAACGGGTGCGGCTATGTCACCGAGGCCGATAATGCCTGCGTTTCCGGTATGACCGGAGGCTGCGAAGCCACGCTAGATCAAAATGTAACGTGCATCGACTGCGGCCCATTCACAGCCTCGCCAGGAGAATGCAACGCGGGTTTGAACAATTGCAGCACAGATTGCGGAGCTGGTTGCAACGAAAATGAAACTCTCCCAAGTGGCGAACTCTACTGCTCCGCAACCGAGGGGGAGAGCATGAATCGTGTTTTTACGTGCCAAGTCTCTTCGGAAAATTGTCTTTTCGCTGATGACGACAACTTAGACAATGACCAGATTGAAACAACATGCACCGCCAACAACATTGATTGCGATGAGTCTACCGGGCTGTGTTTGACAAATTGCACTTCCGATGATCAATGCAATGCTGGTTTTCATTGTGAAAGCAATACTTGCGTGGCTGATTTAGTAGCTGGCTCTCTTTGCGATGAAAACTCGGACTGCATTAGTGCCCATTGTCGAACCGATTGGGATGGTAATGGACAATTTTGCGCCCAAGATGCAACGAGCTGCGTGTACAATAGCTCCGGCGCCACTGTCATTCAACGAGATGGCGGTTACAGGGAGTGCGCGGCTACCGATGGATACAAAGAATGCAATAATGGCGCATGGAGCGCCACGCCCACGTCTTGCGATGCCACCACGTGCAATAATAACTGCGGTTATATCACTGACGACGACAATGCCTGCATTTCCGGAAACCCCGGAGGGTGCGAGGCCGATCTTGAGCAGAGTGTTGT
>CAXGXL010000304.1:0-5228 GCA_964013555.1 uncultured bacterium | reverse complement strand
ATCTAGTTGGAGTCGTAAGCGCAAGGATTCTTGGACGAATTCCATACCAGGCTCGATCTCGAATAGGGGGCCATGGGTTTTGTCGCGGATGGTGTCATAACTTGCGTCAGAGGGGAGCCGATGTGGGTTGTAGAGATAGTGAGCGGATGTAATGAGGTACGGGTGAAGTCGACCGGCTCCGATTTGGAACCCCGTGCTACCAGGCGTATTCGTGGGCGCAGCAATTGCGAGTGAAGTACCCAAGAGTAAGATGCCAACGAATGAAAGTAACCGGGAGATTTTACGGTATCGGTGAAGAGTGTTTGGCTGGATGGTTATAGACTCTTCGTTCATGAGTAGGTTTTTGTTCCCGGTTTATTTGCTGCAAAAAGCTAGAGTGCCCCGCAATCTCTTTTCACAATGAGAATAGAGCAAGATTGTTAGTCATAGCCGGAGGATAAGTCAAATTGAACGCTGTTGGCGGGGGTGCTTCTTCCTGTGAACAAGTATTTTGCATGGTTGAGATCGTCTGCATTCTCGATGTCGATCGCCCGTGATTTTGGCATGAGAAGTGGCTGGGTTTCTCCTCGCCTTACAAACTGGCCATTGGTGCGCAGCCAAGTTGGGTTGGCCAAATACAAGGCGCCATTAAGTTGGTATGTGGGGGCTTGGGATTGGCGCTGCTCTACACGTCCCAAATCCTCTTGTTCTAACCTTCCATTTTTAATGGAGAAAACCCATGAAGGTGGCCGCTGGATCTCGGTTACAGAAGCTAAAGAAACTAATTTCTCCTTTTTGAATTGTCGAATACCCCTTCGAAGGTCTGCTGGAATAGTCAGAGGTGTACTCGGAGTTATTAGCATCACGCAGTCAAATTGGGATTGATGAGATTCCATTAAATCAAGAGTGTGAAAGACGACTTCGGTCAAGCGCGTGGTATCTTGGGCAAGGTTTTTGGGCCTTAATTCGGGTATAGTTGCGCCGGCTTTTCGTGCGATTTGAGCGTATTTTCTAGAATCCGTACTCACAACAATTGACCATTTTTCTCCTTTTCTTTGGCTCTTTTGGGCTAACTCAATTGCGTGGGTCAAAAGGGGTTTACCGGCTATTTTGCGGATATTCTTGCCTCGCAAACCCTTAGAACCGGCTCGAGCTGGAATAATTGTTAGAATCCGAAATGCCATGGAGGTCTCACAGGCCTTTTTTGTGATTAGGGGCGGTTTCAAAATACTCAATAATCGCTTGGGCGACTTTTGGGCCAACAACTGAACGCAACTCTTCAAATGGAATTGACTGCAACCGCTTGATGGAGCCGAATTTGGATAGCAGCTGTCTTCGTCTTTTGGGTCCAATGCCGGGAATATCTTCCAGCTGGGATCGTGTATTTGCCTTCCTTAGTTTTTTGCGTTGAAACTCAATGGCGAAACGATGGGCTTCATCTCGCGCTCTCATCAAAAGGAATAGTTCAGAAGAGTTGGCTTTTAGTACAATGGGGTCTTTGACACCGTGCACAAAGACACGTTCGTTGGAACGTTGAATTTCGGAGTTTTGGGCATTCTTGAGAATGCGAGACTTGGCGAGGGAAATTAACTCTACCCAATCTACTCCATGGTCTTCAAGCGCCGCCCTAGCCGAACCCAGCTGCCCTTTTCCACCATCAATGACCATCAGATTGGGGAGGTTGCCCTCTTCGAGTCCTCGGCGGGTCCGACGAGAAATAACCTCGTACATCGACTTAAAGTCATCTTGGATCGTTGTGGACTGTATCTTGTAGTGTCGGTAGAGGGTTTTGTCGGGGACTCCGTTAATGAATGCGACAGAGCTAGCGACGATATGCGAGCTCTGAAAATGCGAGATGTCGTAGCATTCAATGTGAATTGGGGCCGCACGAAGTCGAAGTCTTTGCTGCAGGCGTTCGAGAGTGGTTTTGGCTTCGCCTTCTTCTCGTCGTTTGTCGATGAATGCTTGCTTGGCGTTTTTGTCGGCTAAGGCTACCAGTTTTTTCTTGGCTCCGCGTTGGGGCGCCACCACCCGAATTACTCGGTTTTCCTTTTCTGAGAGCAGTGCTCCTAAGGAGGTGCCAAAGAGGATCTCGGTGGGTAGTAGAATCTCGGTCGGGGGCGTTTGAGCGGCAGAGTAATAGCGGAAGACGAATTCAGAGAGGATATCTGCGGTGGGGGTTTCTAGTTCTGAGAAGGAATAACGCTTGGCTCCTATGAGTCGGCCGGCTCGAGTACGCATAATGTGAATTTCCACCGCGGGGCCTTCTCGGTAAAGTCCAATAACATCTCGGTCGACGAAATCGGGGCTGGCGACGGCTTGACGCTCTAAAGATTGCCTGATTGCTTGAATTTGATCGCGTAGTCGCGCTGCTTGCTCGTATTCCAATGCATCCGAATGAGTGCCCATTCTTTGAGTTAGATTGGCAATGAGGGTATCTGCTCTGCCGCCTAAGAAGGACGTTACATTTTTGACGTTTCGTTGGTACTCTCCGGGGGGTAACTTGAACACACAGGGCGCTGGGCAACGCTTGATTTGATATTGTAGACAGGGCCTAGACCGATTGTTTAACACTTGATCAGAACAGGTTCGAAGTTGAAAATGTCGATTTACGATTCGCAGGGTTTGTCTGAGTGCGGTGGCGGAGTGGTATGGGCCGAAATAAAGGGCTTTGTCTTTTCCAAATTGCCGGCGTACTTCTAAGCGTGGGAAGTCGTGGGTGGTGTCTAGCCGAAGGCAGAGGAAGTTCTTGTCGTCGACTAATTTTATGTTGTAGCGGGGTCGGTATTTCTTAATGAGGTCATTTTCGAGAATAATGGCTTCTTTGTCGCTATGAGTTAATATGACTTCAATATCATCGAGAATCTTATCTAATAAGAATACAAAGGCCCGCGTATCGGAACCCGATTCGTAACTCCTGATGCGATTTCGAAGGTTTTTGGCCTTTCCTATATAAAAAACATCTCCTTTGGCATCCTTCATCAAATAGACTCCAGGATCGGTGGGCAACCGAGAGACGATGGTATTTAAGGGAGTACTCACAGGGCTATTTTATCCAATTTGAAGGTACAACTCTTCTAAAGACTTTATTTCGTCTCTTAAGCGTGCTGCTTCCTCGAATTCAAGGTTTGCAGCTGCTTGTCGCATCTTAATTTGTTTTTCTTCCACCATTTTCGGGATCAAAGCTGGTTCGAGGGCCTTCGAGGTTAGCTTTTGGTTCTCGGCGGGACTAAGGTTACGTTCAAAGAGTGCCGTAGATTTTAGTTCGGGAATGGGCTTTTGAATGGTTTGAGGGGTAATGCCGTGCTTCGTGTTGTGAGCGATTTGTTTGGCGCGCCTTCGATTCGTCTCGTTTATGGCGTGTTGCATACTTTTGGTGATTTTGTCAGCGTACATGATGACTCTACCGTCTACATTTCGAGCCGCTCTGCCCACTGTTTGTATGAGTGAGCGCTCGGATCTAAGAAATCCTTCTTTGTCTGCATCCAAAATTGCGACCAAAGCAACTTCTGGGAGATCAAGTCCTTCGCGTAGGAGATTGATTCCGACGAGAACATCAAATTCGCCGGCGCGCAGCCCTCGGATCAATTCAATGCGATCGAGTGTATCGATATCTGAGTGCAAATATTGCACTCTTATGGATGCATCGGCGAGGAATTCGGTGAGATCTTCAGCCATCCGTTTTGTGAGTGTAGTAACTAAGACCCGTTGAGATTGCTCGACACTTATCCGAATTTCTTCAAGTAGATCATCGACCTGCGATGTCGCTGCGCGAATTTCAATTGGGGGATCGATCAATCCAGTTGGTCTAATAACTTGTTCAACGACTACTCCTTTGCACTCTTCTAACTCGTAGTCTCCTGGCGTCGCACTAATATAAAGGGAGTTGTCCCTTAATTGGTTGAATTCTTCAAAACGCAGTGGGCGGTTGTCCAGAGCCGAGGGGAGTCTAAATCCGTAGTTCACTAGATTCGTTTTTCGGGCTCGATCACCGCGATACATGGCACCGATTTGTGGAACGGTTTGGTGACTTTCATCGATTACTAAAAGGTAGTTTTTGGGGAAATAATCCATCAGGGTTGGGGGAGGGAGCCCAGCGGGGCGACCGGTTAAGTGGCGCGAGTAGTTTTCGATCCCTGTACAATATCCCATTTCTTCCAGCATTTCGAGGTCGAATAGGGTGCGTTGTTCAAGACGCTGTGCTTCTACTAGTTTGTTGTTTTGTCGCAGTGATTCTAGTTGTTCTTGAAGTTCGATTCGTATGGAATCCAGGGCCTTTATTTTGGATTCGGGCGTTACTACATAATGGGTGGCTGGATAGATAGCTACTTTGTCGAGATTCGAGAGTTCTTTTCCGCGCAAGGGATCTATATTTTTGATGGAATCAATTTCGTCACCAAACCACTCAATTCGAAGAGCTTGGGAGTCTTGATGGACAGGAAAGACTTCCAAGACGTCACCGCGGACGCGAAAAGTGCCACGGTGAAAGTCGATATCATTTCGGTTGTATTGGATTTCTACTAATTTTCTTAGGACACGATCGCGGTCAATTATTTCTCCGACCTGAAGAAATACCAGCATGTCATAGTAAGCCTCTGCGGACCCCAGGCCATAAATACATGAGACACTAGAGACGATAATCACGTCATTACGTTCCAAAAGCGAGCGGGTGGCACTATGTCGCATTCGATCAATAGCATCGTTTATCGTTGAATCCTTATCGATATAGGTGTCTGTGGATGGAACATACGCTTCAGGTTGGTAATAATCGTAATATGAGACGAAATATTCGACGGCATTGTTGGGAAATAGCTGCTTAAATTCTTCATATAGCTGCGCAGCCAGGGTTTTGTTGTGGGCAATAATTAACGCTGGAACCTGAAGGCTATGAATTACATTTGCGGTAGTAAATGTCTTACCTGAACCGGTTACCCCAAGAAGTGTTTGATTACGAACTCCCGATTCAAAGCCTTCTACGAGCTCTGAGATTGCATTGGGTTGATCACCTTGAGGCGTGAAGGAGGTGTTTAATTCTAATTCAATTTGCAAACGCGCCATCAATGAGTCCTTCAAAAAACGGTTTTTCTCTATTCTTTAGAATTCACTTAACTGAAAAAACGTTGACACGTGATTCCTGCGACCCTAAACTTCTAATCGTTAATTAATTAACGATCCACTTGGAGGTTCGCAATGGCTACTGCGAAGAAGAAAGCAAAGAAAAAAGTTGCTAAGAAAAAAGCAACTAAGAA
>CAXGXL010000303.1:0-5237 GCA_964013555.1 uncultured bacterium | reverse complement strand
CTACAGGCACCGGGAAATCCGCTTCCTTCTCACTGTCTTGGACTAACTCTGCTAATCGCAACGACGATTCGATTCGACTCTCGAAAAACTCCCAAGCTCCTAAGCTTAAATCTCGACTTAATAAGAGCTCTCCCAAGGTTGAAGAAGTCCTAGTTACCTCGAACGGTAAGTTCCGGAGCTCCGACCATCTACGAGGGCTCGCCTCTAATTGCTCAAGAACACGCTTCGTAGCCAAGGAAATGCCCCCTAGAGACAAAGGAATATTCAATGAGATAAGAGCGTCAACGCTAATATGCTCCATTGCACTTCGGTAGATTCTACGGCCACCATAACCATGGCCCAACAAAATGACCTTAGACTCTGCATACCTCTCACTTAAAAATGGTATCAGCATCTCAAATAATCGGTCCCTATCGCTCTTCAAGTCCCTATAGACCATTGGAATTCTCTGCGCCTGGCCACGCTCAACTAGGTCAATGGTGATTACTCTATACCCTTGTTGCCACAAAACTGGTGCAAGTCCGCCATTAGGATGGTCCCAGACCGATGCCGACATACCTGAATCGTGAACTAAGATGAGGGTAATCGGAGACTTCTGATGAACGTACTCATGGGTACTCAAATACGATAGATTCGCTTCTACTCTGTAGTCTGGCAACCGCCCCCACTGTGGAGTCTCAATACCCGCAAGAGGTTCCGCCCAAAACGCCCTTGTTTGAATAGGAAGTTGATTTGCTTCTCCAAATGAAGGGGCGTTCGAAACAATCGCCAAGCACAACAATAAATCAATCATTGTCAACTAACCAATCCCATACGAGAGGAAAAACCTCATCAGGCGCCGCCTCTCCAAGAGTAAGATCAACGTGCCCATAATCGTGTTTGTAGCCATTGGCCTGACTCAAAATCGAAATCTTCTTCTTTGGGGAATTCACCCGTTGATAGGCATCGATCACAGCTCCCGGTGGGGCGAGCTGGTCTAACGCTCCCGCCACGAAGAGAAAAGGAACTGTGATATTCTCAAGCCCTTTTGTATAATTTATGGTGCCATCCGCCGAGGATAGGTATCCTTGCTTTGCCGCCCGCACGAATTGCTCCACCACCGTAGCCGGGAGGTTATCCACAGCGTGAGTCGCAGCAAGCCGTGCCGTAGACTCGCTTATGTTGTCGTAATTCCAAAATAGATGCATATAAGGAACTAAATCGGGATAAGCTAACCAGCCCCCCATCTTCGATAGCAGTCCCGCTGGAAACTCGTCCAAAAGAAATTCCCCAAATGGAAACAAAGAAACTGCTCGATTCAGCACTACGTTTGCATCCGAAACAAACGCAGGAGCACCTAAGGCAGTTGCGGATCGTATCCGGTCGTCACCAATACGCTCTAAGTATGCGTAAAGTAACATACTTCCCATGCTATGGCCCACCCAATGCAACTGGCTTGATTGAGTACGTTGCGCTACTTCATTAATTGCGGCAGGCAAATCATAGAGCGCATAATCATCGAAAGTATAATTGGCTCTTCTGCTTCCAAACCAAGTTGGTTTCTCACTAACTCCGCTCCCTCTGAGTTCTAAAACCCATGTATCGAACCCACGAGCCGCAAGGTAACGGGGAAAACTAATCCTATCAGTGACTTCCCACGTATGTCGATTGCTCGTAATACCATGACAAATCAATACGGGGTGTTGTCGCTTAGTGCTTCCCAACGGTTGGTAGTGATGCAGTGCCAGGGTCCAACCATCCTCAGTGGTGATAAAAATCGTTTCGGATTCATGAGACCTAATCTCGGTGAAAAGGTAAGAGAGAGATCCCACCAAAATCCCGGCCCCCGTAAGCAAAAAGGCAAAGACAACGCCCCAGCCCAATAAGACTATTTTACCTCTTCTCTGCATCGATTTTTCGGGGGCCACCTAGAATCTCGGTTCCTACTTGACAAATCTTGACTCAGTATCCAGATAATGGCGCCTATCAGGTTTCAGCTCCAGCCTGCAATTGTATTTGAACAATTTGTGTGGAGTTATGGCACTTAATTCCAGGGGAGAATAGAGTGCTGGTTTTGTTGATTGAAAGCAGTCGTTGAATAACGCCAACATGGTTACCACATATTTCGTTTACCAAGCAGGGGGAAAATCGTGCCACTTTCCTTTGAGTACATTAGAGCCAATTGCTTATTTTTTGTTCTCATTTCACTACTTGGGTGCAAAGAAATAACTTGGAACAATACATCCACCAACCAATCAAGCATCGGCGAAGCAGTCTACGAGATCATTTACGGCGGCGTCTCACGAAGCCAAGAGTGTAAAAAAGAACGCCTCGAATTCTTCGCCTCCCAACGTGGGCCTTTTGTTGACTCTGTCGATTCAATGCTTCCGGAGAGCCTTCGCCTTCCGATGAACAACTTTGTAAGGGAGAGCTTTGTTCCACTCGTCGATAGCAATCAACTCCCACCACTTACTCAAGCCACTGCCACACTCCTACAAATATTGATCGATGACGAGCTTGATCCAGAGCGCAAGAAACTATCTGCCATCCTCAATTTGAGCCAAACTAAATCGGTTCTTCAGGCGAAGCACTTTTTCGTCCTAGCCGAGAGCATGCTAGAGGATCCAAGAATTCGAGAAATTATCCAAGCACTGGGCGGGCTTGCTCTCGAACACAACGAAGTTGATTTCGCCATCAATGAATTTTTCGGCATACTTTCTAAGCGCCTTGAAAGTTATTCGGAGCCCAGTCAATGCACTGGGCTCGCACTCGGTAATCTCGAAGCGACAATCCTACGAGAAGATCTATT
The DNA here is from genome assembly GCA_964013555.1 of uncultured bacterium. Classification (GTDB taxonomy): domain Bacteria; phylum Myxococcota; class XYA12-FULL-58-9; order XYA12-FULL-58-9; family JABJBS01; genus CAXGXL01. Next base: position 2,449 of record CAXGXL010000303.1, on the reverse strand, counting down.
GCCTAATAGCGTCGACCATGGCCAACCAGCGTGGTTAGTCAGATCGGACATTTACAATAATCCTCGAGTCGCAAAAGATCCCAACACTGGAAAGCTTCACCTGCCCTACATTGATTTCGACTCCAATGGCGCTGCAGATATCAATGAAGCCGGGCAACCAATCGACGTCCAGGGCCGGGAAATAAGAATCCTGCCCATAGGGACCGAAGGCCATCGAGACGCCTATGGCCGCGCGCTCACTTCCACTGGCGACCTCTTATTTGACTATTTCGATACGAAGCGAACGGGGTTGGCAATGCTTGCCATTCTTATTCAGCAGGCTCTTGAATATAAAACCCATCACCATTTAGTAACTCTGACAGATTCCATATTAGGACAACCAACAAATTGCCCCAACCTCGATGACTACTGTGAACAATATACCACCGATGATCACCCTATTGCAGACCTCGTCTTTGTCTTGGCAGAAATTGCCCGTTACGACAATGCTCAAGAGCTTCTAAACACTTGGTCCAAGCTTCTAAATGAAAACAATCGATTGGCTGAAGATATCTTTGTCGCTATCGGCCAGGTTATCGAACGACTTGATGGAAGCGACATTAGCCTCTCCAACCTCGAGATGATCGAACTTATTCAAGAAGCTCTCCCACTTATTTCCGACCTTTTCGAAACACCGAATTCTACAGGCAGCTCAACGGGCCGGCTACTAATGAGTCTTCTTCATGACTTAGGAAACACCGCTCGCAATGTCCCGCAACAACTTCAAATGACAATCGACTATAGTTCACTCTACAAAGAAGAGGCCTGCACTGATACGCCTGTTGACCTAGCTAGATCTACACCGGTTGACTACAATCTTCCCCGTCGCTACCTCGATTCCACAAGCACTCTCATCGACAATAGAAGTAGTCTCGAGCGGAGCATTGAACTATTCAGCAGTGTCGACTGCGGCAGCGTTCCACTCACAGGAGGAAAAACGGTCGCAACATTCGTGCTAGAAACGATAGCAGACATGCAGCCCGACACCGTCTGCAATTCAATCGATAGTCTATTGAACATAGTCGGTATCTTTCCCTGGATGGGAGAAACCGTATCCACCGTGGCACTCGATGCTATCGGTTGTGATGGCGATTTAGTTTGGCGTGATCTTCAAACTATCGATAGCCTTGCGAAAAGTGGAGCACTAGACACCTATATCCCGATTGCCAAAGTTTTTGTAGACAGAAATCAAGTGGAAACTTTACTTGGCTTATTTCATCTTGTTTCCAATGATTTGAGAAAAGAAGACGACCAAAATGAAACTACTCGCAGCGTAATAAGAAAATCTCTCCCGCACCTCAGTGATATTATCCAAAGCGGCGCAATTGAGAAGGTCTTTGATCTAGATGACCTCCTTGTCACCGTACCTGCTGTCGACTCAGATGGCACAGCGGCAGACGTCATTGTCGACTCAATTGAGCGCTTGTTGGTATCCAACTCCCCGGTTTCGACCCGCCGAGGTCTGGTCCTAGGAAGTTCATTGGCCTCTGAAACACTCAAACCAGTTCACGCAATTTTTACTCGAATTTCTAATCAGGAGGCTCAAGAGGCAGTCACGGCTATCCGAAAACACTTTACGGGTTACGTGACACAAACCGAGGTAGATGATCAGGATACGGCAGATCCTAGAGATGATCGCGTCGTACTTGAAAACAAACGATTTCTCCCACTCATCCAAATAATATTGGATTCGTTGATTGAACTTCTTGAGCTACCAGACAACGAGCGGCACTGTTATTTCACTAGTTTTCAAACCAGCTCCAACGAATACCTTACGACCGGAAGGTTCGCGGATGATATGCGCATGCTTCGAACACTCAAGAATTCACCTCACGGCAGACCGTTAGAAGATGCCATTGTCAATTACCTCCAACCAAACCCAGATGCTACCACCCCAGATATAATGGGTCCCATCCTTCAAATACTTAGTGGGGTGAGCCAGATTTCAGCCCGCGATGAAGATACTCAACACCTGGTTTCTTTTCTAGCCCAAACCTTGAACCCAACCCAGCTCAACATTCGTGAAGCGATTCTCGCACTCAACGATTTACTTGAGTTGGACGAACGGGATTTCTTTTTGAACGTTCTTCGAAATTCGCTTCACCAGGGCGATAGAAGTTTGGAAGACGCTCCCATTTATACTATAGGCAGCTCTCTTATGACCTTAGCATCTATAGAGCCACTCAATCAGTGCCTAATGACCGATAAGGTATGGACCGTTAGCGATCTGGAACCGCACCTTGCTACCCTTGTTGAGTTCATAACTGACAACGACTACGGCCTCGGGGCGATTTGGCGAATTATTCGCGCTCGGCGCGGCGGCGCGACAACCTACGAATAAAAAATATGATAAAATCTACGCAGAAGATCTGGCACTTACGTTGCTCTAGAACAGTTTTGTTCTGCATGG
>CAXGXL010000302.1:0-5282 GCA_964013555.1 uncultured bacterium | reverse complement strand
AACTAATTCTTGAACGATCCACATGAGTTCAAGTGCGGTGTCGTTGTAGTCACTTTGAGGGAGCAGAAATCGTACATGCCCCTGGGCATTGGTAACCGCGATGGTTGGCATGCCCGAAGGAACACTAAACGTGCGAGTAAAACTAGCAAAATTAGAAGCTCTGTTCGGGTCGATTAGAATCGGAAAATTGGTGTTATATTCATTTATGAACTCTCGAGAGTCCTTTATCTTTCGTTTGTTTGCCATTTGTATGCCTATGATTTGCACCGCGTCTTTTAGAGCTTTATCTGAACGATACATTTGGGCAAACGCATTGAGTTTGGCGATCTCCTTGTAGCCTCGCAGGGAGTTTTTTTCGAAAAAAAACACCACGGATATCTTGTTGGCTTTGTTTAGCTCTACCTTGACCTTTTGTGAGTTTTCATTTTCCAATTGAAGGGTCGGAACTATCTTATTCGATGAGCGAACTGTACTCAAAAGTGATGTCCGTTTCTTTTGTTGAAGCTCGTTGATCAGTTTCTCTTGGTTTTGATTTTTACAGGATCGAAGAAGTTCCTTGGCTCCTTCGAGTAATGGGTGCTGGTAGTAGAGTTCTTGCGCATGGGCACACGCCTGCCTATTTCTTGATAGTTTGGTTAGGGCACTTGTTAGTCTGAGATGTAATATAGGCTCCCGCCGAATGGAGATATCTTGAGCTGCGAGTTCTAATGGGGATACAGCTTCAGCTATCATTCCTTGATTGAAAAGGAAGGTTCCCCGTAAGAGAGCTCGTTCACCCACCAATATATTGGAGGGCAATTCATTTTCTACTTGAGCAATGCAGGTTTTAACAAAAGGGGCCCGAATCCCCTCGCTGGCGAAGAGATAGCACCCATGAATAACCCCCACAATGAGAGCGAGTTTTTGTGAGTGTGGGTTAAGCAGACGGCGTTCCAACTCCAAATCAGCTTCAATCCCATCGGCTTGAAGCGCATTGAGATACGAATGGGTCAAAATACGGTAGGCTTGATGCGCGATATCCGAACTTTCGATTCGCGGAAGTATCCGTGCGATGGATTTTGCACGACTATGATTGTCTAGATTTACGTTCTCTAGAATTTGCGAGAGTCGTTGTTGATCCCAAGCAATGGGGGCTCCTCTTAGAATTTGCTGGGTATCTCGGGATAGTTGAACAAGGCGAAGGCCCAAAAGGTCAAGCTGAGATTGCGAGTCGACTGGAGTCTCGGGTGGATTTAAGGTGCCTTCGGCTTCAATGGGGCGCTTAGAGGTTTGCGGTCTGCTAAGACCTGAGGGCGAGCTTTGTAGGCTTTCTATGTAAGTTTTGACTTCCTGCTCACTTAAGGGGGGATTACCTTTTTGCTGCAAGGGTTTAAGGGGAATGAGTGTGACAAATTCGTAACTGGGTTTGTAAATGAGCAGTAGATGCACGGGCGTGTAGGCACAGTTATCGTTGGCACACACTGGTCCGCGAAAATCTCGCAGATAGCCGATAAATTTACCTTGATTGTTATAGACCTCAATGTAGGTATCATTGCTGAGGTCTGTTGAGCGCAGCATAAAAGCGGGAATTGATCTTGCTCGAAAAATAGACCCGTTGGGAAATACTCTTTTATATTGAGCTAATTGCAGCTTCGTTGGTGGTGTAGGGGGCGTGACATCAAGACCGTCTTTGAATTGCCTTTCTTGAACCATTGCGGGGCTGCCACCTGGTGCACCGATGACGCAACCACCTAGGAGGGCTGTGCTTACGCACAATGCCATCCATCCGAGGATCATAACTCGTCCTTTTTGCAAGCTCATTACTGGTATATAGTATTGTTAAGCACTGGAAGCTATCGAAAGCGTGAGAATGATACGAAGAGCTTATTTGGCCGGCAAATGGTACCCGGGGGACGCGCTGGAGTGTAGTGATAGTATAAGGTCATACGCTGCGTTAAGCGAAGCAATAGATGGCTTTTGGCGAGCAGCGGTAGTTCCCCATGCGGGCTGGTACTATTCAGGTAAGGCGATGGCAAGAGCGTATTCTTCTTTGGCTGCTCGGCGTAGGGAAACAGAGTTGATTGTTGTTTTTGGTGCGCACCGTGGGCCCAAGGAGCCCCATACGGTCTTTTTAGAAGAAGGTTGGCAAACTCCGTTAGGGGTGGCGCAGATTGATCGAGAGCTATCTAAAATAATTTTAAATGAACTCGATCTGCAAGAAGAGCCTTGTCAGCCCGCTCATCCGGACAACGCGGTAGAAGTTCAACTACCTTTTCTTCGGCATTACTTTCCTCATGCTGCTATAGTTGTGCTGGGGGTGGCTCCATCTCAAAACGCGATTGAGCTAGGCTATCGGGTCGGAGAGCTATGCAGAGATTCAAATAGGGATGCCGTTTTTATAGGTTCTACGGATTTGACTCACTATGGACCAGGCTATGGTTTCATACCGCAAGGGGCTGGGGAGCAGGCTCGCAGATGGGTCAGAGACGAGAATGATCGGGGCTTCTTGGACTTCTTGATTCAATTAAATTTTTCTCAGGCAATAGAGCATGCGTGTGATTTTCGCAGTGCTTGTTGCCCCGGTGCTGCCGTGGCAGCCTTCGCAGCTCGCCAATCTTTTGAAGAAGTTGATTCCGAGCTTAAGCCCCAAATAGCTATGCACTATCTTAGTTACGAGCTTTGTCCTAGTTCGAATTTTGTTGGTTACGGTTCTCTTATGTTTTAGGGCTCAATGAACACCGCTTGTACCTAGTGCAGTTGGTCTATTGTTAGCTTTCGTGTACACTGTACCAATGGTTTCCAAAAGAGTGGTATTCAAGAATTCCCGCGATCAAAATCTTGTGGGAGATTATTATCAGGGACCTGAACCTATAGGCGTTATTGCGTGCCACGGTATGCTCTCTTCTCGAAATGGGGATAAAGTCTGTTACCTCACGAAGCTCCTGACTGACTTGCAAGTTTCCAATTTGAAATTCGATTTTAGTGGTAGAGGTGAATCCGGGGGAAATATTACTCATCTATCGTATTCTAATCAGGTTGAAGATCTTCAAAGTGCAATTGACTTTATGGTTTCTCAAGGGGTTCGTCGAATTGCACTTTTCGGTTCGAGTATGGGTGGCGCGGTAGTGTATTTAGCTGCTTCTCGAGATGAGCGAGTCGTGGCTATTTCGACTATAGCTGCGGTGGCCTACCCTGACCAACTAGAAGAGCGATATCCATATGCTACACATCAGTGGAGAAAAAAAGGCTATTTGGAGTTGGAGGGGGTGTCGATTGAAAGTAAGTTCTTGGACGATGCTCGGACCCATAATGTCCTTTCGGCGTTGAGGGTTATTCGCTCCCCTATCTTGGTGATTCATGGAATCAATGATCAAATAGTGCCGGTTTGTGATGCACACGATATTGCTTCAGCGGCCAATCATGTGTCTTTAGACATTGTGGATGGCGCCGACCACCGTTTTACAAACCCTTTGCATATGCGTCCTGCAATGAGGGAGGTTGCCGATTTTTGTGCTCGGGAATTGCGAGCTGTCGCTCTCGTATAAGTGCTGAGTTCTTATTAGAAGCTAGTTCTCTTAGGAACCTTCACCAACCTTGAGCATATGTATGGAGTGATGAATTGGTGTGTGCCCCTTATTTACGAGTAAGTTCTCTTTTATTTCGGGGACGAATATGAGAAGACTCTAGAGAGCCATGTTAGAATTCAAACCACACTATGTTGTAAAACCTTGGGGAAATCGCCGCTTTGAATCGAGGTTCGGTCGTGAACTCCCCTCAGGTACGATTGGAGAGAGCTGGGAACTTTCGGGCGGCTGCGATCAGATTAGTGAAGTGGCTAGTGGTCCGAAAACTGGGAGACTCCTAAATGAACTGTGGGCGGAGGGAGCATTAGGTGGAAGTGCGAGTGGAGATTTTCCGTTCCTGTTAAAATGGATTGATACGAATGAGCGCATGAGTGCGCAAGTTCACCCTGACTTGGACTTTTGCAGAGCTACTCAGTGTGGAGCTCCGAAGACTGAAGCTTGGGTTATTGCGGAACTCGAATCCAAGTCGAAACTTTTAATTGGTAATTATCCGGGGTTGGATTCGGAAATACTCGTTCAAGCGCTCCAGCGTGGTTCTCTTGAAAAATGGATGTACGAATCGATGCCTCGGGTTGGGGACATGTTTTTGATTGAGGCTGGTACTTTGCATGCTATTGGAGCCGGCTTTTTGATACTTGAAGTTCAAGAGCCCTCGGACGTGACGTTTCGGGTCTGCGATTGGGAAAGAGTCGATGAGAATGGGCAAAGTCGTGAACTTCATGTGGAGCAAGCGATACATGCCATTCACTATAACCGTTTTGATATGCCCCGAGCTCAACGGGCTGAAGTAGAGGGGCCGAGTTTTCACCTGCGAGCTGTGCCCATGGGGGCAACACTCTCGGCTGAAGAGCAACTACGTGTTTTTGTTGGCCATAGTCCGCAAACATCCTTGCTTGTTACAAAAAATCAGCAGTACAGCCTTAAATACGGTGATGTATTGGTGGCCGAGCCTTCCGATGGGCCTATTTCGGTGGCATCAGGCAAGTGTATTTTGATTACAGAGCCCCTTGAGTGATTGGCCTGGCTATTTGGGGCGTCTAATTGAATCAGACCATTGACAATCCGGGTGCAATTGTCGAAATTGACCGTCGGTTATGGGCCGTTAGTTCAGGGTAGGTGGTCGGTTTAGCCTCTTCTGAGAGGTCGCAATAACCTGCTGACCTGTGGTATTATTTTGAAGGCTCTGGCGCGGACGACTACCCAAAATTGATGCAATCCCCAACTCGGGATGGGCTCCAGCAATCGAATGTGAGCGGATCTGACCTAAGAGGAAGCAGGTCGGAAGGAGAAATTAGAGTGCTTGAAGAATATCGCAATTGTACCCACGAGCGAGATGCTCAGGGCGTTTTACTATTATCTCAAGAGGTTGAGCAGACTGCTGCCTTGGTTGAGTTGACAAGAAATCCTCTGGTGGGGGTTGAAATCTCATGAGCCTATACACTGACTATTTGAAACAGATTGAGACGCGTAAAACTCAGGGGTTGCACCCGAAACCTATCGAAGAAGCAGATCTCGTTGAGGAATTAATTTTACAAATTAAGGATGTCCAACACGAGCATAGGTCGGATTCTCTTAATTTCTTCATTTACAATACGCTTCCAGGAACCACTAGCGCAGCTGGGGTCAAAGCACAGTTTCTCAAGGAAATTGTGATTGGTAGGTCGCAGGTTAAGGAAATAACGCCGAGTTTCGCGCTCGAGCTTTTGTCTCATATGAAGG
>CAXGXL010000301.1:0-5284 GCA_964013555.1 uncultured bacterium | reverse complement strand
TACTATCTCTGAATGCCGCACTTGAGCGCTCTGACGGTCTTGAGGGTGCAAGGGCGGGTAGGAAACGACGATCGAACCCCTGACATGTTTTACGGCCGAAACGGTCGCTTGGCCCCGAAGCATAAGGTTGGTTCCGTCGCAGTCGCTTTCTACCAATACTGGTTCAAGCGCGTAACCGGGTCGTTCTGAATCACCGCTGCCGTGGTTGAGATTGCAAGTGTTCACATCCCAAGTCGCTGTATAGGGAGAACCGTCGGTATAAGAGGAGAGAACGTCGGTATTGATTAACCCCGCGAGGGCCTCCATGGTGTTTCCGAAGCCGCATTCGCTATCTAAGTCTACGGTTTTCGTTACAACTCCAAAGTTTTTTACCAGTAGCCGTGCGGCCCCTTGGGCCAGGACGGCGCTGAAGGAACAGTCCTCTTCGGTCTCTGGAATTATCGCGCCGGGTGCGCAGTCGAAGGATTCAATAAATGCAAGAGGGTGGTAGTCCGGGTTTAGGATGTCGCTGGTAGGGTCGAGAGGCACGGCAACAGCTTCGTTATCAATAATGATGGACCCTTTAAGATAGTTTTCGCGGTTCTTGAAAACCCCATTCACCGCTTCCAGATTCGCTTGTTTTACGCGGGCGTCCAAAAGGTTCCCGGTCGAGTTCAAACGAACCGTCGCATTACTGAGTTGGATGTTTGTGAATTGAGAATGAGAGGTGGGGATCGAGCAGGCACCTGTGGATGTGTCAATCATTGTTTTCGGTGTCAGTGAACCGGAAATGTTTCCGGTCTTGACGGTCAAGGTTTTTAGAGAACTCGAGTCCATAACTTTGAAGTTTCTGAGCTCAGCGTCAATGCTTATTGTTGCAGGTGTACTTGAAGAAGGCACGATTGGGGTCTCTGGGTCACCCGTCAGGTAACCTGATACTACTTTTGTTCCGCTAACAATGGCGGTGCCTTGCACCGAGATGATTGTTCCCATGCAATCTGTGAAAAGGGTGGTCTCTTGAGGGAAGTGAACTCTGCAGTTTTCCATTGTGTAGGTTGCTTGTCCGCCGTCGTAGCCGGTAGCGCCATAAAGTTCAGGGGCAGCTTTGACGGCTGGGCTTTCGAAGCCACAGTCTGTGTTCGAGCTGAGGTGCTTTACGAGAGTGCCAAAGTTGCGAATGCCCAAACGGGCAACGGCTTCGCCGATTCGTTCCGTGAGACCACAAGAATGCGATTCGGGTAAGAGGATGTCGTTTGTGCATTCATAATTTTCTTTGAATCTAGCAGCATCGTACTCCGGATCGAGGCCGTCATCATCCCCTTTCATGGGGACCGACTCCGCTTCTCCAAAAATTGTCAATGTGCCTCCTAAGTAATTTTCGCGTTCCCCATAGACCCCATTTACGGCGGTGAGATTGGAGCTCTCTATTTGAAGGTCAAATGAATTGTCCGGAGTGTGCACGTGCACCTCCGATGGAGAGTAAATGACATCCGTTATTTGTGCATTTGGAGTGACTACCGAACAGAGGCCGTTGGAGTCGGCTTGGGCCAGTTTTAACGAAACGTTGGCGCTTAGAGTGCCGTCGTTCATTTGCATCCAGCTCTCACTGGCGGAGTTCTTGGCGACGAAACCCTGGGGAGCTGCCCTGGTGATCCGAAAGGTTACGGCCTCGGAATCAAAGGGAATGATTGGTTTTTCGGGATTTCCTGTGACTCTGCCGTGGATAACTTTCTCTACGGATATAGTCAGCGCGCCTTTGACGCTTAGCTCCCCTCCACCGCAGTCTGTCGACAAGGTGGTTAGAACATCGCCGTAGTCTAAGGTGCAATTCTCTACGCTCCAAGTCCCAGAGCCGATCCCTCCCACTTCACCTTCGATTACCGGGCTTTCGTTTATTTGGTTGTTTGCAAAGCCGCAAGTCTCATCGAGATTGACGGCGCTGATCATGGCGGCCACGTTCCGAATGGTTAGGCGGGCGGTTCCTGTCGCGACTTTGTCGGAGAACCAACTCAAACATCCGATTTGGGTTAAAAGCAAGGGTACTACAGCAATAAGTAGGCTCTGAGATGAGCGTTCTGGATTGGTTGGCATCTCTTTTTCCTTGAGGTTTGTTCTGGTCCAAAGTTGGCCATTTCCGGATAGCTTCCGACACGATGCGCAGCCCGCGGTAAAAGACTACGCGAATACCTCTTGTGCTCGATTCGGTGGCCGAAATGGTTATTCACTACGCCGAGCACGAATAATGGCGCATCTGGCGCCGGGATTATTGAATAAAGCTAATGTCTTAGAATGAGGGGATTTGTAGCCTTTTACTCTAACGTTTTAAGAATAAACAACAAAACCCGCAGGTCGTGCTGCGGCCCTACAGAATTACGTAGCGCCGCGTGCCTAATAACTAATTGCGGTAGGAAATCAATTGTAATCGGGAAGATGGATCATCTCTTGACGTACTTTTTCTAATTCAGCCTGACTTTGCTTGATTGCCGCTTCAAGGCCTTCTTGTATCTGGTTTCGGCAGGCAAACTCAATGGTTTTACAGCATTGGGAGAGTCGAAGTGCCCCAAGGTTGGCGCTACTTGACTTGAGTGTATGGCTTGCTTTGAGCACTTTGCCTAGGTCGTTCTCCAATAAACCTTCCTTCATAGCCTGGGTGTGCTCAGTCGCATCATTGAGGAAGGAGTGAAGCAAATCCTTGAGAAAGTTTGGTGTTTCTTCATCAACAAGGTCCCTAAGTTGGTCCAGTACCTCTGAACTGAGTGTGGGAAGCGCTTCATTTAAAGGGGTGTCGTTCATCTAGTTTCGCTTAATTATTAATGACTTAGGATCCCACAAATGGGCTCCCTAGGTCAAATAAAGAGGGTGCTTTAAAAACCATTGCTTCTGCATCGGTTTTATTTCTGGTGGAGCAATTTCATTATTCGTTGCGACTCTAAAACACCTTTTTTGAAATAACTAAAACGGTTATAGGAATGCTGCGCATCCGTATCGTAGGCTTTGCTTCCTTTGCCGCCGGGGCGAGCGTAATCTCTTTCAGGTAGAAGCTTCAGGTGCAGAAATTTCAACGGATAGGTTCCCCCTGGTGGACGCGACTGGACAATTGTGTTTCCCCTGTTGTCGGCGGCGCTAACCGCGAGACACATTTGTGCCAATTTACGCTGCGATAAGGAATCGATGGTCACCCCTAAGAGCTTTTGAGCTTCGGCCACGAGCGCATTGAATTTGTCGACCCATGCTTGGGGGCGAGCTCCCTTCATGACATTGCCTAAGTCGTAGTGCATTCCAGTTATCACCGCGAGAAATAACAATTGGACTCGACTGAGGGAGCAATCGGTGGCGATATAGTCTCCTAGCGCTAAGAAACGTGTAACCGTAGAACCAGCTTCGCATAAGGGATACCCCCTCTGGTTCGTTAAGTACTCAAAGCCCACCCGCGGATGCTTGGGGTAAGCAAAGTAGCTCAGGACACATTTCGGTGGCGGTTTGGAGGTGGCAATCGCTTTACCTACATCGTGCACAAAAGCGCCGAGATAAACGAGCGATACGTCTTTAGGACTGAGGCCTTGGAGCCAGAAAGCGTGGTTTTCCAGTAGGCGTTCATCTCGGTCCGGCTGACCTACGAAGCTGTCTATAGCCCACGCTGTCCACAGCGAATGAGCTAAGAGGTGCCCGGCGTGGGGAAATTGAATGTTTGTCGTTTTGTAATGACTTAGGCTAGAGATGAGCAAGTCTAAGCCGCATTGAGCCTTTGGAACGGGCTTTGAGGTATCTTTGGGGTTCGGGGGGGATTCGCTAGTTTCAGCCTTGATTCCTGCATCTTTTTGGTCTGCGCCTCGATCCGTCGCGAAGCTACTTGAGGCGCCTAGCACGCCCAAGAAAAACCATACGAGAGCGATGCAACTTGGTCTTTTCTTCATGCTCAGTCCTTGCCCTCGAGAAAAAACGAGTAGCAAAAAGCATAGCATTGGTTGCCCGGTCAAACCGAACTTTTTTTGAGTTCGATACCCCGGTTTTTCTACCGCCGGGGGCGGCAGCGAAAGGCGAATTAAATTTTGCCCCAGGCTCGGTAGCGCTGGGGAAATGTTTTAGATAGAAATCAAATGCCCAGGGAATCTTATTGTCGGGTGAAATTCTCGATGTACTCGGCTATCCGGGTGTAGTTAAATTTGCGGGCATAATAGGCCGCGTTGTTACCCAGGTGGTTGGTGGTCCAAGGCGAGGCGTTTCTTCGCAGAAGGGACCTAACCAAGCCGAGCTGATTGTTTTGGGCTGCAATAATTAAAAGCGAGTTTCCGTGTGGGTCTCTGATATCCACCGGAACACCTGAGTCGATATAGGAGAGAACATCGGTTTTGCGGCCATGTCGGGCTCTGCTAAAAATAGTATCTTCTCCGGCACCTTCTTCTCCGACACCTTCTTCTTTGGCTATTTCGGTTGGTTCTCCTTCTCTTTGTGCAGGGTCTAGGCTGGCAAAATACGCATAAAGGTGCGGCCTTTCGGTCTTAAGGGTCGAGTCGAAGCCGTAGTACCTAGCGCCCGTCTCAGCGAAAGCTTCTTCGTGCCCCGCGTGGCCGTCAAGGCTTTCGTACGGGGTCAACGTATCGCGGTCTTTCGCTAGGGCACTGAGGAATTTTGCAGATACAGCTAAACCACAGGCATCATCGAAGGCGTGAAGGACTTCATGGACAGCCGTATCGTAACTGCCGGTTAGCTCACCGTATTCAGCAATATACCGTTGCGACCCTATTCCTTGGGTAACAACAACCGCGGTTTTTTTGTCGGGCATATAGACTCCCTGGGCCGTCTCCCAGGTTTCGCCATGGACTTCTGTTCCCCGCCGGACGTCGGTTTTTAGGCTGGGGAAATACTGAGTGACGTTATCACGGCAGACCCCAATCCTCATGCGGTGCTTAATGAGTGTATCTAGAATGAAACTCGGTAAGCGCTGGAGTCGTTGCACTACTACGTCGTGATCTTCTCGGGTCGCATTAGGAGCCATGTCTATCAAGGAAGATAATTTGGCTAGCTTTCTCGCGTCTTCTGCAATGGTACAAGCAGGGGGGGCATGCCGACGAGTTTGAGAGGTACGGGGGGCTTGGGTGGGCATTGGAAGCCTTGGGCCAGTTTGGCTTGGCACTTTTCCGTGAAGTTCGGCCCATTGCTGCTGGTAAGCAGTTAAACCCAGGCTTAGGTTAGCAGCTTGAGATAAGGTGGTGCGGGCTCTCCCTGTTGTCGACTGAACTCTCTGTCTGATGGGGCTTTTTGACGCTTTCTGGTGGTCTCGTCTTTGCACGGAGGTATTTTGCTT
>CAXGXL010000300.1:0-5287 GCA_964013555.1 uncultured bacterium | reverse complement strand
TCAAATCTATGCATCCCCACAATCAACTCCACGAATACCTCCTATGAAAGCCTTTGATCTCGCTCAAAATGCAAAGCTCTCGGCCCTCAAAAAAATGTTGATACATAGGAGCAAAGGTAGAGGGGTCCATTTGATACGTTTCACTACCAAATGCAGTACCAACGCTGGCTCCAATGAGGCTCTCGTATTCCTCAAATGTAAGAGAATACCGGCGTTCAAGGGCATGATTCATTCCCAAAGCACTCAATTGCTCACGCGCATTGTCGGCCATCACCCCACTGTAAAACTCTGAGGAACAGCCAGAACCGTACGAGAATAAGCCTACCCGGTGTCGGCGTCCCACTGCCGCTTGGTCTAAAACCCCACACAACGCCAAGAAACTGGTCGCCGAATAGATGTTGCCAACTCGCTCGCAATACGCCAAAGAAGGTTTAACTCGAAGATCAAAATCTAATTCGCTCTCGGCCTTTTTGACTCCAGCGTACTTTCGCATCAACTTGCGATGAGTCCCCTTGACCATCCCTCCAAATGGGGTGTGAAAAGCAAGGTAGCCGAAAGTATTTTTGTAATCCGCTCCTTCAACCCTCCGTTGATAATCTCCGAAAGCCCCCACAGCACAATCCATGTATGCCAAAAGTGATAAGTCTGCATCACCCAAAGTGGCCCCCGCAGAGGGCCGACATGTATCAAAGACTTCAAAACTGTGTAATCCATACGCACCTAGGTCAAACGCAAATAGCTTAGGGCGATTACTCAATAAAATCGCCACAGCCCCCGTACCAGAAGAGGGTTCTGCGTAATTGGCTTCACCGCCTTGGTGGCTACTAGAATCAACCAGCGCTGCTTCATCAATATCCGTGGCAATCACCAGCGCCTTCGCCCCAGGAGACATCCCCGACGAAAGGGCGCCAACGAGCATTTGAAGTCCGGCGGTTCCCGCATAACACGCTTGCTTTATTTCAAAAAGTCGACAGGTCTTGGGAAGCTCCAAGATCTCATGAATATAAGTTGAAAGTGACTTACCGAAATCCAACCCAGACTCGCTTCCTGTAATAACCCATTCAATGCGCGCCTTATCCTCTTCGCTAAGGGAATCCATGATGGGTTTCGCCGCATTAACCGCATTGGTGACCGGATCTTCGCACGGAAGCCCCACTGCCTTTTGTTTCATCATCAAATTATCAAACCGCTCGAGATTCAAACCACGGTGTTCAAAAAGAGTACGGACGTCTATACAGGCCGCGCCCATGTATGCATGAATTGCTTCAATCCCGACTGTCATAGAGTCTTCCTTTCCCAGTCTTTCATCACCACAAGCGAGGTATTAATCCCCCCAAATCCAAAACTATTGCTTAAGGCAATTGAGGGCCCTCCTTGGCTTGTATGCCGTCCGGCAAAACCGATATCAGTGCGTATAGGGTTTTTCAGATTGGCGTTCGGGTGGATAAAGCCACTACCCATCTGAATCAAAAGAGCGATCGCTTCCACTACACCTGCTGCCCAGAGCGTATGGCCTAAAAGCCCCTTGGTGCTTTGAACCTTCAATGATTTGGCGTGAGCGCCAAACACAGATGCGATGGCCTCAAGTTCTGCTATGTCTCCCGCGTGCGACGCGGTTCCATGCGCATTAAGAGTATCCACTTCGTCCGGCGTCAGACCGGCCGCACCCAATGCACGAGTCATAGCATTTTGCTCGCCACGGGAAGATGGACTCGGTAAAGCCGTTCCATCTAGGTGCACCCCTGAACCGGCAATAAAACCAATCATTGGAGAACGACGGCCTTTGCAGCTCGAAACACTCTCCAAAATTAAAGCACCGCACGCCTGAGAGAAAATAAAACCGCTGCGGGCTTGATCAAATGGTCGAGATGCCAGCGTAGGTTTCCCCGAGTACTCATGGCCACCGAGAGCTCCCATTGCATCAAGAGACTGAATAGCCATTGGGTTAAGATCAGCAAGCGGACCAATCACCAAGCAGCGGTCCACTTCTTCTAAACGAATAAGATTGGCGGCTTGAATGATGGCCATCTGGCCACTGGCCGATGCACCACCAACGGTCAACCCAGTGCCGTGAATACCCAACAACTCACTCAACACACCAACGTGGTCTGTGTCGAGCAACTGTATTAGGAACGAAGGGGCTACATGATTCGGACTGACATCAAATTTCCTGCGCATCTCAAAATCATAAGAACTCGCAAGGCTATGTCCCCCCACAACAATGCCCATTTGACCAGGGTTGTCTTTTTCCAGATCTGCACTCTCAAAAGCTTCCAGGGCCGCCAAAGCAGAGAGAACTACAGGAAGCGGTTTCCGCCGAAGAACTTTCTTTAGGATCTTACCCTTTTGGTGCTCACCAGAAATGAACGGTTCGATCCACTCGCCGGGCGATTGCGACGCCAAAAGCCCAACCGGACGACTGCCTTCCAACGGTGCCAAGGATGCCGACCCAATAGCACTTCGCCCCTCGTACAATGCTTGCTTGAATGCGGCTACACCTCGTCCGTACGGTGTTATGACTCCCATCCCAGAAACGGCAACAGGTTCATTCCAACGTCGAGATTCACTCATCCGCTTACCTTCGCTTCAAGAAACTTGACCAGTTCGCCGATATTCTTAATTTTCGCTAGTTCCCGCATTGGGAAACTCAACCCTAAATCCTCCATGGAACCTGTAGCAATTTCGGCTCGGTCTAAAGAGTTGGCGCCCAAATCCTTGAGCGAAATCTCCATGGAAATAGCTTCTTCATCTACCTCCTCAAGAATCTCCAAAACGTTCTCTTTGACCACAGCAAATATTGAAGCCTCGCTTGGCGTCTCCCCCATTTCATCCTCCTCCCTGCTACAACCATTCTATTCCCAAGGAACCTCGCCATTCTCGACAAAGTTCGTAATATTCTCAATGACCCGTGGCTCTCGAGACAAACGAGCCAACTCAGCAATCGCAACCTTCTCCATCTCCTCAGTCACAATCCACATTTTCCGAAAGTAGGCTTTCAGATCCGAAACGGTTTGTGGGTTAAGACGACACAAACGTCGGCTCATTGCTTGAATTTGATTATGAATGTCGTCCGTCAATTCATCGACTAGGTGAATGGCCTTAGCGTCCCCTGCACTGATCGTCTCAGTGGTCATGGTGAGGCGATAAGCACTCTGAAACCCAACCCGTCGAATCAAAAATGGCATAACCATCGCTGGAAGAAGGCCCCAAAGTGCCTCTGATAAATTGAAAGTTGACTTAGTGGTCGCGAAAACTAAATCGCTCGCCGCCACCAACCCCATGCCACCAGCCATCACGGTACCATCAACCTCCGCGATAACAACCTTCTCGATAGTCGTGAATCGCTTCAGCAAACTCAAGTAGGGTGACTCGTTAGAAGAAAGCTCTTCGTTAGAAACAACACCCTCTAAGTCCATTCCCGTGCAGAACACACCGCTACCGCCTCGTAAGACAATAATTTGAAGGTCCCTATCGTCCTCTAACTCATCTAACACACTATGAAACCGACTGAGCATCGAGGCATTGATGCTATTTCTCTTTTCGGGTCGATTGAGAGTGAGAATCGCATGTTCATCTTGCAACTCAACAAGAACCGTTTCGCTCATTCTTTATCCTCACCTTCGCTAAGTCGATGAGCAGCAAACACCTTGTCGTGCATGGCTTGCTCCCGTTGGAAGTAAGCAGGTAGTTTCTGCCCGATAGTGTGGGCTAGATGGGCCTTGAGCTCTTTCAATTGCAAAATCGGCTTTTTAGCCAAAAGAGACGCAAGCTCTAGAGCACGAGGATAGACCCTATCTCTGGGCACAATTTCCATGGGAGCCCCCCGCTCTCGTAATTCACGTCCTTGGTAGCGGCGAGCTGTCAGCATCATTTCGTTACCCAAAACCGAACCGAAACGACTTGGAAAAAGCAAGGTGGCTCCGACCCCAGGAGTGAACCCATGCTCCATAAAATTTGCTGCGAAATAAGCATACTCGGACATCACGATGAGATCCGCATAGAGCCCAAAAGTAAGCCCTCCCCCTAGGGCATGCCCTTGCATTGCCGCTATGGTTGGCAAAGGGCAGTCCAAGAGAGACTTGAAGAAAGTATCATCGAGAAAACTCATCCCCCCCTGGCGGATGGCCTCCAATGAATCAGGAGTTCCACCACTGCAAAACCAATTTCCATAGCCCGTAACAACCACCGCCTTGACATCAGCCATTTCAGAAATTCGCGAAAATACCCCATTAACCCCTTCGGCCAATTCTGGAGAGAACATATTCCGATTGACCTCATCCATCAGGGAAACCACGGCCACCTCCGGCTGTGGAAAACTCAACTTCACGACGTTCTCCGGAACCGAGTTCTTAGTCAGAGCTTTTTTTAAACTTGTGGTAACCGCATTTGAATTCTCTGAAATAACATCTTCGCTATGGCTTGATTGGCCAGCAACATCCTCAAGCTCAACCAATTGAACCTCCTCGAGCTCTATCTTAGGTGTTGAAGAATTTGGATCCGCGACGCGAAACAAATGCGAAAACTCCGCAAGCATCGTTTGGCCCTTTGAATTTCTAGTAATAGTACAAGTCTTCAAAGCTTGCGGTGCGTGTGCGTCGGCCTGGTAGGAAGGCTTACTCACCTTCGCAAGAATAGACGAATAGGCCGTGTCAAAATCGATGACACCGGACTCGAGCTTTTCGAGTATGGATGGCTCGTCCATAGCACCTCCATCGTCGCATAAATAACTGAAACATTTAGACTTTTTTAGATTAAAGACCAAAAGTTAAGTCCGAAGCAAGCAAGTGCGAAACACGCGTCGAGTGAAGTTGGCACCACGCGCCAAAAACCGTGTATTTTCAGTACCTTAGAGTAAAAAAAACCCGATTAAATACAAAACCTTAGGGGCATGAGTGCACCAATTAAGTTGGCAACAATGACAATCGACACAAAACTCGCTTGCAGATTCACCAGCCGCCCGCTAATTACCCCGTCACAAAACGGAGTCCATTGATGAAAAATGCCCTCATACTTAGTGCACTTTCTTTCTTGATTGCAGGTCTTTATTCTTGCAACGAGCAAGAGCAAACGAACGTTCCCGAGTCCTCGGATGCAGATAATACTCTCGCGAGCCGCCCTATACCGAATCCCACATTCGTGGACGAACCGACCAGATTAGTTGCCATTGGGGACCTTCACGGAGACTACTTTGCCGCCATCGCCGCCCTTAAGGTCGCCGGAGTAATTGACGATGATTTGAATTGGGCCGGTGGTGATACAGTGGTGGTACAAACAGGAGATCAGCTAG
>CAXGXL010000299.1:0-5295 GCA_964013555.1 uncultured bacterium | reverse complement strand
CTCGGCCTTCAAGTGCAGTTGCCATGGCTTCAGATGAGTGAAAGATCGACTGGTCAGGCAGCTCGTTTAGGAGACTAACTTCGCAATTACGACAGAAATCTATTCCGGGTCGAAATTCCGAACGACATGACGGACAAAACATTATGACACTTACCCTTTGTAGATGCGCTTGAGCTGATCTAGCTCAACTAAGGCCTTGATTGGAGTTAGTTCCTCAATTTTTAGTTCTTCGAGGTACTTTACCAGGTTATTCAAGCGCGCAGGAGTTTCGGTTCTATGTTCTTTGGGTTGAGCCGGAGGCCCTCCAAAAAGAGAGAGTTGAGCAATTTTTTGAGCTGCAGAATTAGAATGGTCGTTTTTACTTTTCGTGGGAGCATTTTTGCCTCGCGCTGCCTCGAGCGAGGTTAATATAGCCTTCGCTCGCTCTTGAACGCTACCGGGCAATCCCGCTAGACCAGCAACCTGAATGCCATAACTACGATTTGCTGCGCCTTGTACCAATTGCCGCAAGAAGACGATTCGCTCGCCATCCTGTCGGACGGCGACAGAGAAATTGCTCACTCCCTGGTTTTCGTCTGAGAGTGCTGTCAATTCGTGGTAGTGCGTCGCAAACATAGTAAGGCACTTTGAGTGCTCGTATAGAAACTCAGCTACGGCCCACGCTATAGATATTCCGTCGTAAGTGCTGGTTCCGCGTCCTATTTCGTCTAGTATAACTAGGGAGTGTTCGTTGGCGTCTCGCAGAATAGTTGCAGTCTCGATCATTTCGACCATAAAGGTAGAGTTTCCCTGACTGAGGTCGTCTGACGCACCAACTCTCGTGAACACGCGGTTGAAGAGACCTATTTTCGCGGATTTCGCAGGAACGAATGAGCCCATGTGTGCCATAATAGCAGTAAGGGCCGCTTGTCGCATCACGGTTGACTTTCCGCCCATATTGGGGCCTGTCAAAATGCAAAGGCGATTTTCTTTTTCTGCTAGATGGATCGAATTAGGTACAAATGCTTCGCCGCCGGGCATCAATCGTTCAATGACGGGGTGACGAGAGTCTTCAAGCTCTAGTATGCGTTCATTTACCAGCGATGGTCGAACATAACGCCATTCATCAGCTACCTGACTCAAGCTGAGAAGCGCATCTGTTTCCGCAACTAACCTTGACAGAGCGCGAAGCTTATCTGTTTGGCGAGCTACTAAGTCCACCAATTCTGCGAAGAGATGAAACTCGCGTTCTTTGCGATTGGCGTCCGCATTCAATACCGTAGATTCGAAATCCTTTAATTCTTCGGTAATATAACGTTCCGCATTTACGAGGGTTTGCTTGCGGATATAGTGCTCAGGCACGAGGGCCTGCTGTGCTTTGGATACTTCGATAAAATACCCGAAAACCTTATTGTAACGGACCTTGAGCTTAGGTATGCCTGTGCTTTCCCGCTCTCGCTCTTCTAATTGAACCAAATATTGGTGTCCGTCTTCGGCTGCGGAGATTAAGAGATCCAAGTCGCTTTGGTATCCGCGCGCGAAGATTCCACCATCCAACGCAGAGGTCGGCGGGTCACTTACCAGCGCTTTTTCCAAGACCGCCCGAACCGGTTCAACGGTATCCACGGTCGCCCAACGAAGTCCCAATGGGGAATCATGCCCCTCTAGAAGTGCCTGAATTGTAGGGATTTGATTTAATGAGCTTCGAAGTGCTCCAAGATCTCGCGGAGTGGCTCTGTCTACGGCTATTCTTCCCACTAAACGCTCTATATCCCGGACTTGATCTAGGGCTGATTGTAATTCATCTCTTAAGGGGCGGTTTGACTTGAATGCAGCTACCGAATCGAGTCGCCGTTCGATTCGCTCCGAGTCTCTTAGTGGAAAGAGCAGCCAGTGAGCGAGGGTTCTACTGCCAACCGCAGTTCGGCATCTATTGAGATGCCATAAAAGAGTACCTTTTTTCCTGCCTTCACG
Organism: uncultured bacterium; assembly: GCA_964013555.1. Taxonomy (GTDB): domain Bacteria; phylum Myxococcota; class XYA12-FULL-58-9; order XYA12-FULL-58-9; family JABJBS01; genus CAXGXL01. Next base: position 3,342 of record CAXGXL010000299.1, on the reverse strand, counting down.
CTGAGTTCTTAGTAGCTCTAAGTTCGTACGAGTCGCTTCGTCGAGCACTAAATAATCGGTGATGGCGTAGAATTTCGGGTTCATAAGATGAGCTAGTTTTTTGCGTTGAGTCGATTCGGCAAACCGAATCAGCTCCGCTATTGCGGTACTGGGTCCTGCGGGAATAGTGGCGCCAGTGGAGTCCCACCATTGTTTGCCAAATCGCTGAGCAAGCAGTTGTGCTGGTTCTTGTTTACCGGATGGGGAGACGTCGGTCTCTTCATTCGTAACCCGAATAGCGATGTTTCTAGAGCGAAGGAGATGACCCAGTTGGGCCTCTTGTTTACTTTGCAGGAGAACTTCCCGGGTTCCCATTCGTCGTAACTCGTCGGGAATGGATTGCAGTGAACACTGGGTCCACAGGAGTTCACCAGCTAAGAGGTCCAAAAAGGCGACGCCGTACTCCTTTGAATCGATGGGATGTATGCAGGATAGGTAGTTGGCGGATCCTGGGTCGAGGGCTTCTAGATCGGATACGGTGCCAGGGGTTATAATTCTTGTAATCGCTCGTTTGACCAGCCCTTTAGCCTTTTTGGGGTCTTCTACTTGGTCGCAAATAGCTACACAGTAACCGTGCTGGACCAATTTGGCGATGTAATTTGTTATTGCGTGATGCGGAACCCCTGCCATGGGGATAGGATCTTCACCTTTGTCACGAGCGGTTAATGTTATTTCAAGAACCCGTGCGGCGATGACGGCATCCTCGAAAAACATCTCATAAAAATCCCCCATCCGGAAGAGCAGGATGGAGTCTTTGGGACAATCTGCCTTCGCGCTTACGTATTGACGCAGCATAGGAGTCAGGCGCCGTCCCCGGGCTAGACTTTCGTCGACTGACGGCTGGATATCCATAGCATGGCTGCTTATCAAAAAGGATTATCCAGTGCACGCAAAAGCACTCAATTCCGTCTGCCGAGCGGGTTACTTCCCCTCTTGGCCGATCACGAATTATTCGTTTGAGTTTTACGAACCTGAACAAAAAGAAAGGAGACGGACGCCTTTAAGCGTGGACTTCTTGAGGGGTTTCTATTGGCGTGGGCCTTGGTGCGCTCGGTTGAAATTCAAGGTTGATCCGTTTTCTGAGGTCATGTCCTACGGTGAAAAACGGAACACGCTTTGGCGGTACGGCAATGGAGGTACCCGTTTTGGGATTTCTTCCCAAACGGGCCCTTCGATGCCGAACCGAAAAGCTACCAAAGCCTCGTATTTCAATCCGATCACCGCCCTTAAGCGCGTTGGTCATAGATTGAAACATTGTGTTGATGACGATTTCCACATCTCGAGCGGGCAAATGCTCGAGTTTGGCTGCAATCGCTTGGATCAAATCACTCTTGGTCACTGAAAACCCCCGGACTCTTTTTGCGAGTGGGCAAAAGGAGGGAAAACGCTTATGCGTCGCCCTCGGTTGTTTCTGCAGCTTCTTGCGTGCTCTCGCTTGCGCCTTCTAAGCCACTCTCCTCCACGGCTTTTGCCTTGGAAAGTGCCTCACCCAGAGCTGTACCCATCGCTGAGTTGTCATGCATATAGGCTCGGTAATCCGAAGTGCCTTCACGTGCGGCCTTTGCGGACAAAGAAATTCGTCGCTCTAGCGGATCAACATCTAGCACCATAACGTCGATGGTTTTACCTGGTTCAATGACATCTGATGGTTTATTTACTCGTTCATCAGCCAATTCAGAAACGTGAACCAGGCCATCTATTCCCGGCTCAATTTCTACAAAAGCACCGTAATCGGTGACTTTTCGCACCACACCCTGAACCTTAGTTCCTCTTGGGAATTGACGTGGTAACGTCTCCCATGGGTCGTCAGTGAGCTGTTTGATGCCGAGGGAAAAGCGTTCGTTTTCTACATCGATATTTAATACAACTGCTTCGACTTCATCGCCCTTCTGAAAGAGCTCACCTGGATGCTTGACTCGGTGGGTCCAAGACAAGTCGGACACGTGGACCAATCCGTCAATACCCTCATCAACTCCAACGAAGATGCCGAAATCAGTAATATTACGAACGGTACCATTAAGAACAGCACCCACGGGGTATTGATCTCCAAGAAGAGACCAAGGATTCGGCTCGACCTGCTTCATCCCTAACGAAATTCGCTTCTGCGGTAGATCGATATCCAAAACTAGCGCTTCAACGTCGTCACCTACGGTAACGATTTGCTTAGGATGCTTGACTTTTTTGGTCCAGCTCATTTCCGAAACGTGGACGAGTCCTTCGATCCCTGGGACGAGCTCAATAAACGCGCCATAATCAGTGAGGCTAACAATTTGGCCCGCGACTTTTTTACCTACAGGGTAATTCTCCGCCGCTGTGGCCCATGGGTCCTCGGATATTTGCTTGTAGCCAAGAGATACGCGCTCGCTGTCGGCGTCGAACTTGAGCACTTTAACTTTGATTTCTTCCCCAATTTGAAAGATTTCATTGGGGTGATTGATTCGGCCCCAACTCATATCTGTGATATGCAAGAGCCCGTCAATACCACCTAAGTCAACAAAGGCGCCGTATTCTGTAAGGTTTTTGATAGAACCCGTGAGAATCTCGCCCTCAGCCAATTTCTCAAGGGTATCTTTCTTGAGCTCTTCACGTTCTTGCTCCAGAAGAACTCGCCGTGAGAGAACGATATTGCCGCGTTTTTTGTTGAACTTGATTACTTTAAATTTGAAAGTCTGACCGATTAATTTGTCGAGATTTCGAATGGGACGGAGGTCAACTTGACTGCCCGGTAGGAAGGCTTTCACACCGATGTCGACTGAAAGGCCGCCTTTTACTCTTGCTACAATGGTTCCATCTACCAACTCGTCTCGCTCAGCAGCTTCTGAGATATCATCCCAAACACGTAATTTATCGGCTTTTTCTTTGGAGACAAGAACCAATCCTGATTCGTCTTCGCGACTTTCGACGAACACGTCTATCGAGTCACCGACCTCGACTTTGGGCTTTCCTTCGAAGAGCGAAAATTCAGAAAGCGCAACTTGCGCTTCGCTTTTGTAGCCAATATCCAATAAGACAAAGTCTTTGGAAACTTCCAAAACTTCACCTTTGACGACTTCGCCTTCTTTTACTTCCACCTGGGTCTTGAGGCTTTCCTCAAACATTTCAGCAAAGCTCATCATGTCGTCTACCGGTGTATCCGTTTGGGTTTGGGTCTCCATTCAATAACTCCTAAATTACAGTTGGGCTCAGTACCGTGTGAAAAGCGTTGGTGTGGCCTTTCAATATTTCTCGTCGACCCTATCTAAGGGCGCCCATTGCCAAGAAACACGGGTTAAAATTTATGGGTGGGTCGCTCCTTCGAAAAGA
>CAXGXL010000298.1:0-5311 GCA_964013555.1 uncultured bacterium | reverse complement strand
AAAACCCCTGGAGTGAATCGACTACTGCCTTTGAAGCCATGGCCAAACAATTTAATGCAGATCGCCTCGGCTTTATGGTCAATGATTTCCAAGACTGGAGCCTACCGCTGACCAAGCACATAGGCACCTTCTTAGATGGAATGTCAGAGGTACGTGGTGCCGCCCCCAGTGGAGCCGAATTAATTCTCTTCGCCGGCAATTACGCGGGAACCCCCTTTGGTGCTCATCGAGGTTACGAGCATGCTTTCTTATTTCACATAGGACCTGGCAACAAAGACTTTCATCTTTGGTCACCAGAACTCTTCGTTGAATTAACCGGCAGCACCGATGATGTAAAAGACTACGCCCCCCTTTTGAGTGATGCCACGACCGTTACTCTTAAGCCCGGAGACCTTTTATACCTGCCGGCCTATTGGTACCACATCGGAACCCAGTCGACATTTTCATCTAGCGTGGCACTCGGGCTCTACGACTACCCCGTCGCTAGGTGGATTAGAAACAAAGTCAACCTCATTCTCGAATCAAGTTACCACCCAAGAATGCCCTATTTGAGCAAGAGTTATGACTCAAATCCTTTTAAAACCTATGTAGATAATGAACTGCACCGCATTATCGACCAAGAACTCCCTACTTTTGTTGATGAGCATTGGTTCAAACAAATGAGCAATGCGGGCTTTATTAGTAGCGACGAAAGTCTCGTTGCCCCTATCTCCATTACCGAAAACAGCGCCATTAAGGTTTCGCCCCCTTTCAAAATTTGTTGGCATACCTCTACCTGCACCGAGAAGGTCACGGCCTATCTTCGACATCGAAGTATTCAATTCAAGAATCACCCTGCCCTTCCAGCCATCTTTAGAGCACTCAATAGCGGCGCGGCGCTTCCTATGACTCACATCCTCCATCAACTCAGTGATCGGTGGACTCCTACCGCCATTCTCGGCCTTTTCTCTGCGCTCACTCGTACCGGTGCACTAGAGGTGACCGATGACTGAAACGGATCTGGCTCGCTTTGGTGGCACTCCGGTTACGACTCTTGAGGAACTAACCCAAGGCTTGGGCCAATGGCCCGACACCACACCTGCAGATCTCTCGGCGGTAAACGAAATTTTGACATCCAATCAAGAGCCTTGGGGCTTTCTGCATCCCGCCGTTCGAGGGTTTCAAAATGCCTACGGCGACTACGTCAACCGAAAGCACTGCTTGGCGGTATCTTCGGGTACCGCCTCCCTTCACCTTGCGGTCGCGGCGCTGGACGCGCCCGCCGGAAGTGAAATTATTACCCCTGCCTTAGGATTCGTAGCCAGCGCCACCTGCATTCTTCACAATAATTCAATTCCCGTTTTCGCAGATATCGATCCGACTACCTTCAACCTAAGTGTAGAATCGTTAGAAAGAGTAATCACCGAGCGAACACGTGGAATCGTTGCAGTTGATCTATTGGGTCTACCCGCCTGCTACGACGCAATCTCCAAAGTTGCGAGGCGCCATGGAATCAAAGTAATCGAAGATGCATCGCAATCTCAAGGGGCTACATATCAAGGTAAAAAAGCCGGTTCACTCGGCGATATAAGCGCCATGAGTATTATGGCCAGCAAAAATCTTCCAAGTTGCGGAGAAGGCGGCCTTATCACAACCGATGACGATGAAATATTTTCGCGAATTTTGGGCCACGCATCACACGGCATGAACCTTTGGAATGCCTCTACAGGACCGCGTCCTATCTCATATCAACTGGGTTTTAATTACCGTCCTACTCCAACGAGTATCGCATTTACCTGGAGCCAACTTCGCAGACTACAACATTATCAGTCCCTTCGAAATAACCGGGTGGCTCTTTTTGAACAAGGAGTAAAAGACATTCCATTCCTCCAACTACCCACGGTTCCTCCTGATAGAACTCATGGATATCAGATGTACCGAATTACGGTAAAACCCGAAGCACTAGGACTCGATATCAGTTACGAACGGCACCTCAGAGACGCACTTGTGTTCTTGTTAAGAGCTGAAGGTGGCCTATGCGGATTCTGGGAAAACCAATTGCTGCCCGAAATGGAGCTCTTTCAAAAGAAAGTAGGTTATGGCGGGGGATGTCCTTGGACATGCCACAAAAGCCCTGTCCAATACACCCCATCTGCGTTCCCCAACTCGCAACGGGTATTAAATAGTTATTTTATGGCCTTCATCACACGCGCCACCCACTCTGAAGAATTGATTCGAAAACAGGTCGAAGTATACCAAAAGGTCGCTTCACACTCGGACGTTATTGTCGATCTTGCAACGAAGCTAAAACAATCCGGCGGATTTGAAGCCTGGTGCGGGGTCTCTATTTTTGACGACCAAGCCCAACGAGACATCACCATTAAACGAAAGTAAAGAATTTATGTGGAACCATATTCCTTGGCAAGGTATCGGCCAACGTTGGGACAGCCCTAGAGACACCCAGCGATTCATTGACCACGGCGATATTCTCTCGTTCGTCGAGCCTTCCCTACCACTGCTATTGGAAGCTTTGCCTGATTCAGTGCCAGTTTTGGCCCACAGTTCAGAAATACCATTAGCTACGAGCTCACCAATTAACCCTCGACTTCTTAGACAACTCCAAACGCAAGTTCGACAACTCAATACCCCGTGGGCGGGCGAACACTTCTGCCTCAACTCGTCCATCGAAACGGGAGAGCTCGGCTACAACTTTGCTCCCATCCTCGACGAAACCACCCTAGCCGATACCATCGCGAACATAGAAAAAGTTAAGTCAGCCTACGATTGTCTCCTAGCGATAGAAGAAGGCCCTCGATATCATAGCTGGAACAACCAGTGGGACGATTTAGGATTTATGCTAGAAGCAGCCCAAGCAACCAATAGCGCACTCATCCTCGATATCGGTCACCATTATTGCAGCGTTCGAAATCTAGATAAAGATCCAACCGCGGGCCTTACTACCCCAGTACTAGAACGAATCGTCGAAATCCACATAACAGGGATTGGCGAACACCGTGTGTCCGGATTTTATCACGATAACCACGCAGTCAAAGTAGATGAAGAATGCTGGAAACTACTTACTTGGGCCCTTGAGCGAACCCCACACCTTAAAGCTCTCACCCTTGAGCACAACCACAATGTCCCCCCACAGGATTACAAACAAGACCTCCACCGACTCGCCGAGTTAGTAGAGAAGGTAAGGAATTAACCATGGCCCGCGCCGTTGAAGCAGCCTATATCCGTTTCATTTTGGATCCACTCTACGAGAGTTCTATCCGATCCGGAAACGATCCTCACCACAACCTCGATGCGTCGGCCTTATCAAGCCTTAAAAACATCGAGGCAGAAACTATCGAAATTGAGCGCCGCGGACGTTGGTTTTCGCTTTGGCAACGGGCGAAAGCACAAATGCCATTTACTGTAGCTCGCTTGGAAAATCACTGTGTTCCAGGAAAACTACCCGAGCTATGGAAAGAGTATTTTGCACAAGAATTTTGGAGCTTTCAGTCGACCCTAGATATTTTCCCTTATGGTAAGGGAATGGAGGTCGCCTCAACCTTACGTGACTACATATACAGAAAAGCCTCTGAAACCGACGAGGCCGAATGGAAATTATGCAGAGACCTTGCAGAACTAGAATGGCAACGCTTTAGGATCAACACAGCAGAACCATTAGAAGGAAATTTGGTGGGAAAAGGGCAAAGCCATTTCTGGCTCTTCAATGCCGTCTCCCAGCCAAAATTAGCCGCCGATTCTTTTGCCACAGAGTCCCCGCTTCATTGGGGCGTCTACCGGGACGGCAGTGCCGACCCGCTTCCTGAAAATCTCCTAAACGCCAGTGCTGTCACGATTCACCCCAATGTCGTCGTCCGAATCGAGAGCTTCCGTTTAAATCGATTCCATGACTCTTCAACACTCTATTACACTCTCGGAGAAGAGATTGATAAAATCAAGACGGAACTCAACGACCTCAATCAGGACTATCAAAACAACCGACTCCCGTCTCAGGAAGGTTGCACCGAGTTTTTCCAATACAACGAAAATTGCTGCCAATTACTAGATAAATACTATTTTAGGGAAACTCCCGACTTACTAGATGAAGACACCGATCTGGTCTTTAAACTCAAGAATACCGATGAAGAGCTGAGGGTTCCGTTGAACCGCGATAGGTTGGACTTTTTTCGACGTCTGCTACCTCAACTAAGACCCCAATTCTCTTTTCAACAAACCTTAGAAAGTCTTAACGAATCAGAAAGAAGCTTCGTTGGCCAATTGCTCGATGTGGGTTACCTTCAACCTCTAAGTCCACAAGTTAGCGAATCACCTAAAGACATCTCAATTAAGTTTGTTGGTCACTCTTGTCTTCTTATTGAGTCCACAACAACTCGAATCGTTGTAGATCCTCTTCTCACCCTTCGCGGGCGACCCAACCTGGACCTACTGGACCTACTAAATAAACGGCTGGATGCGGTTGTTGTCAGCCACCCTCATTGGGACCACTTTAACCTAGACTCCTTACTTCATGTTCCTATGGCCACCCCCATCTTAATACCCGAGCAACGCCACAAAAGAAGTATCGTCAATCTCGATATGCAAAAGGTCTGCGAAGACCTAGGCTTCTCAAATATACGCCAATGCCCTTATTGGGAGGGAATAACGATTGGAGACATTACCATTCGGGCTCTCCCTTATTTCGGCGAAAATTCAGGGCCTCATGCCCGGAGAGATTGGATGACCTACCATATCGAAGTGGCCGGAAAATCCATCGTGGGTTTGGTGGATTCCTGTCACAATCAAGTAGGAGATATGGATACAGTTCTGCTAGAATTGCGTGAGCGCCTCGGCACACCTGATATTCTTTTTGCCCCAAGCTCGGGCTTTTATTATTCCCTCAGCAGCTACACTCGTAAACCCTTCTATCTAGGAAGAGGCACCGAACAATACACAGGAACTCCCCGAGATCTGAGTCGCTGGGCCACCATCACTGGGGCAAAGATGACCATTCCCTATGCCAATTTTCATTTCACCCAAGAAGATGTCCACACCGACCATGATGCGATGCTTAAAGATGAATTTCGTCACGGCAGTATTCAAGACCTCCCTAATTACCTAGAGTGCTTCCCCGAAGGACCTTTGGCAATATTGACCCCCGGCGACACCTTAACGTGGACTCCTTCGTCCGAAATCCAATGGAAGCGAGGCCCCCATGACTGAGTTTGAATCCTTGGAGGTAAACCCCACCTTAAGAATGTCGAACGGCGCAATTCTTGCTGAATCGCCAGCCTGGAAAATTCACTACTTTACTCCCAAAAACGCGCAATGCTCCCGATCC
>CAXGXL010000297.1:0-5323 GCA_964013555.1 uncultured bacterium | reverse complement strand
CCTCTTCCGGAGCGACTGGCGAGTTTTGGTTGAAAGCGGGGCCTGGGCAGTGGGAACCTGCTTGGTGATGAATTGGTTTGATGAATCGAAAGCTGGGTGGGCTGCCAATTGGTTGGTTTGTTGGTGCTGCGGTATCTCCTTGTGCGCTCGACTTTGGCCCTAGGGTGGGTCGAGGAGGACAAGCTCTTGGAGAAAGATATTTTGTGGCCAGCACGTACATAACTAATTGATTCTCCTTACAAATCTATTGCAAGTCTTGGAGCTATTCAAGGGGATGTCAACGGTCAAGTCTCCGAGATTGCAGTGTTTTTGGCTTCGGACTCCTTTTTTTCGATTTCTTCGGCAATATCGCGAAAATTAAGATCGGCGAGAGTAGAGTCTTTCGGAAGTTCGAATGCTTCTAGAATTGTATCAAGGTAGGTCTTGGAGGAATGGGCTGCAAAAAGTGGCTGGGAGCCTTTGCCCTGTCGTAGATAGCTTAGGAGTGACGTGAGGCGAATGTGGTCTAAATTTCTAGCTGGCAGCAGTCCTTTGTTGAAGTCAGCATCGAGGATAAACTCTCCTTCTCGCAACTGGACCAAAACGGTTTCTAGGAGCTTACGGGGAATCCCCCAAGTTCGTCCGATCAGGTCAGGATCAGAGGGGCCTTTGTTAAAGAGAAAATTTCGCGCTACTTCGGTCAAGACTGCGCATGCGGCGAAATCTAGAGCGTATTGGCCATCTTGTCTGTTTGGCTCCTCGTATCGATAGGTTCGGGCATTTTGAAAGGCAAATGCTAATTGGGCCCCAAAAAGGACTAAAAGCCATGAGAGGTAGAGCCAGAGAATAAAGAGCGGTATTATGGCTAGGGAACCGTATATATTTTGTGTCGCGATGTTGTGTTTTACGTAGAGTGCGTAGCCATATTTGGCGATTGTCCATAGTAATCCTGCGATCAAAGCAGCCAAGGCTGCAGAGCGCAGTCGTACTTGTGTGTTGGGAACTGCGACGTACATAATTGTAAGCGCGAACCAGGTTGCAAATAGGGGCGTCAGATGGACGCTGGTACTGCTTATGAACCCCATCTCAGCAACGATTTCGGATACCCAAGAATTTTGGAGAATTGCTGTCAGGGCGAAAGAGGCTGCTAAAAGGATAGGTCCAAAGGTGAGAAGTCCCCAATAAGTGAGGAGCCGGGTTAACCACGGCCGATTGGTTGGGGTCCCGTAAATACGATTGAAAGCAAATTCGATATGGCTCAAGAGCGAAAGAACTGACCAAATTAAAATGATAATGGAAAGGGCCCCAAGTTTTCCTGCGTGTATGTTCGTTACGAATTGATCTAGGTAGCCCGCTAGCTGATCTCTGAGTTCGGGACTGCCGGAGAGGTTGTCGACGATGAGTGCTTCTAATTGGCTGCGGATATTGGCGAAACCACCAAGTCCATTAAAAATAGAGAAGATTACCGCCAAGAGTGGAACGAGTGCTAAAAGTGTATCGGCGGTCAGAGCTTGTGCGTGGAGTTTTATTTGCTTTAGGCTATCTAAGCGAGCCACCAAAAAGAACACTCTTAGGTTACGCTGGAGCATTCGTTGAAATCGGTTGAGCTCAGGATCGTGTAGAGAAGTTTCTCCGCCAGCTGTGTGTTGGACTGTCTCGCGAATATCTTGAAATAACTGGCTTAGAAAACTCATAGTGCTGGCTCTGCTTTGATTGGTATTTTCGCTTGATGCTATTTCGAATTATACTACCGAGCGCGACGGGAACCAATTTGCCGCTCTTAAATTATTCTGACTGCTTAGGAAGATTGGGCTCTTTAGCAGATAAAGAGCGTATGGCTTTTAGATTTGTCAGGGGAATAGCTACTAATAATAGTTTCGCAGCCTCGCACCCCTTGGAGGGATTAATCAAAAAAAACTATTAATTCCGGATGCTTGGAGATTCGTTTTGTAGCATGAATGGATTGAGTGATATTCGGTACGATTTAAAAGGGGACGTCATCGTCCATTGGAGGAGGACCGTAATCGTAGCCGCCACCGCCGCCACCGCCACTCCCGCCGCCCATATCGCCGCCACGGTTGTAATTACCACCACCTCCACCTGCACCTCCATCTGCGCCTCGGCCTCCGAGAAAGGTAATTTCTCGAGCTTGGATTTCTGTGGTGGAACGCTTGTTACCGTCGCGGTCTTCCCACTGGCGAGTTTGAAGCTTGCCTTCTACGTAGATCTGACGCCCCTTTCCAAGGTATTCCCCGCAAAGTTCGGCTAATTTGCCCCAAACGACAATTCGGTGCCACTCGGTTCGGTCTTGTTTTTGACCTGTTTTATCTGTCCAACTTTCACTTGTAGCAATATTGAAATTGGCAACAGGTTGTCCGCTAGGGGTGTATCGAACCTCTGGGTCGCTTCCCAAGTTTCCGATAAGGATGACTTTATTTACTCCACCGGCCATAATGCTCTCCTTTCAATAGGTCCACTCTCTCACTTTTAAGACCTATCCCAAATTTTGTTAATCCCCGTGGTACTAGGGTTGTATGACTTAAGTCGAATGGGTTTCTAGCCATTTCTCCTAGGTCATTTCAAGGTTTAGTTATTGACACAAGGATCTGACACTTTATCGGTCACTTTCCCGAAGATGCGGGAAATTTGGCTAAGTTGGTGCTGAAGCGTACTATTTGAAGGGATATCAGGAGGAAATAGGTATGAGTGAGCTCTCCAAGTCAGAAATTAATACGCATCCGGAATTCGACCTTCCCCTCAGCCAGTGGGATGAGGTTGACGAAGATGGAGAGCTGGCGTGGTTTGGTCCGGATGGTCGCCCTTTGGCTGAATCCGAGCTCGAAGTTCCCGAGGTGGATGCAACGGGATTTCAAGCTGATGATATGGAGTTACCACCGGAGCGCATTCGCTTTACGACTTTGGTCAATATCAAAGTCGTTGGTGAGCAAGACTACAAAGAGGGAGTGATCGTAAATCTCTCGACAGAGGGTGCGGCCTGCGTGTGCCCAGCATCTCTAGAAAAAGACATGCGCGTTTGGATTACATTCCGATTGGGTCTGGTTGATAACCCCATTAGTCTTCTCTGCGAAGTGGTGTGGAAAAGAGTAACGAAAAGGGGGGAGTCAAGTTTTGGTTTTCGGTTTCTAGAACTGGAAGGGGCAGACAAGAAGCGTATTGAGGAGGTAGTGCGAGAGAGGAGCGAAGGGCGAGCAGCGGAATGGTCGCTGCCTATTCTACCAAAGGTGGATGTTGCTCCGAAGTTACGCGTTAATCCTTGGGTAAGTGCTATACTAGGGCTGGTTGCAGGTTTGAGTATCGCTTTGATTTCGGCGGGGATATCGTTGCCGGAATTAACGGCCGCAGCGCTTCCCGGGATGGTTTCGAGTCAGAGCAATTTACCCTCCGAGAAGGAAAGGGCGGAACCTGAGATCGGGGAAATGTCTGTGTCGGCATTGATTGACGAAACGCGCAAAACGCATCCAAGAACCCAATTGGATAAATCGGCCCTTGGGGATTTGCCTAAAGCTCAGGGCTTTGCAGATGAGAGTTCTGAAGTTGCACAACCAACGACAACAAATGAGCCCAACCAGGCATCCGGCATGCAATCGAATGATGAAGCCTATGCAACACGGTTAAGAGGCAAGTACATTATTCCTCTTCGGCCATCGGATAATCTCACACTGGACTTGAGGACCGAAAATCCGGTTGGCGCTATTAGGACGTTTTGGTTGAGCAAACCTCGGCGCCTGGTGGTTGATGTTCCTGACAACCGCAGTGATTTTGACCGCTATAACTACATTGTGGACCACCCGCTCGCGGGAAAGCTTAGGATAGGCCAGCATAAAGATAAGGTTCGTTTTGTTGTTGAAACTTCGGCAACCACCGGTAAAGCCTTTGTTAAGAATGGGTACCTGGTGGTGAAATTGGCGCGACGCTAGTTGTCGTTTGGGCAATTGTATCAACTCGGTTTTTTAGCAACAATCCGCCAATTGAGGTCTGCTATTTTCGCTTTTTCTGCTTTCGTCCAGGCTTCTCCTCCGGTTTGCAGCAAGTCCAAGGATTCTTCGACCCATGGGGGCATGAGGCGTATTTTCTCTAAGAATCGGATTGCCTTGCGGGCTCGGAGAATCAAATCTCGTTTTTGCTCACAGATAGGCCAGGCTGCACTTTTCGAGGGTGCGCAGACAAGAATCTCAAACCCAGCCCGCTCAAGCGAGTGGGCCACATCCGCAGGGTAGAGCGATTGAGTCGCTGCTAGCGTGGGGAGATAAGATCGCTCTAGGGCTACGTGTTCGGGATTGTTCCAATCAAAGTGGGGAGTCAGCAAGTACTCCGAGCATGAATAGCGAGCCTCTGGTTTGAGAACGCGGAACATTTCTCGGGTGTGCGAATCCAATTCCTCCTTCTTGAAAAATGGCCAAACCGCCTGGAACGAATAGCAGCCATCAAACGTTTCGGTTGGATAGTTCAATGGCTCATGATGGTTGCCCACTTGGTAGTGCAGGTGGGATTCCATATTGCACTGAGATGCCCAATTGGTGGCGTTTTCCAGTTGATCGGAGTCGATATTGTAGCCGGAGACTTGTCCTCCAGTGAGGGTGGCAAAATAATGTGAAATTCGTCCACGGCCGCATCCCATATCCAAAAGATGAGATTCCCTGGGATTGGTGAGTTGAAGTTCCCGTAGAACTTCTTGCTCGCATAATAGTTGGTTGCCGTAGAGCCCTTGGTTGGAGTCAAGCTGTGGTGGGATATAGAGTTTCTCGAGGTCAAACACAGAGAGCATGTTGTTAAGTACTTTATAGTACGCGGCAACGGCCTTGGTTTCGTCTTCGGTGGTGGTTTTCTCTCCGTTTTGCATACGCTGGAAGAATTTAAACGCTTCGATACAGGCTTGTTTGTCTTCAGTGGAAAGGGTCGTTAATCGTTGAATGCCTTTTAAGGCTGTGGTGGCACGGTATAGATTTGCTTTGAGCCCACTATTTTCTCGGCGTAGGTAGTTTCGGATAGACAATGTAGGGGGCATGAGCTTTCATTTCCTTTCTGAATTAATTTTAACACTTTAACATAATCTGTAAAAGTGTTAAGCTGGTTTTTAATTGAAAATGGGGCCAGAGGATCTTCAGTGAGTAGAACTAGTTGGGCTGGCAACCGGCCGCAGAGCAATTCCCAGGCAGAAAGTCGCATTTGTGATGCGGCTTTGGAGTGCTACAAGCGGCTTGGTATTGCCAGAACAACGATGACCGATGTGGCGCGACAAGTTGGGATAACTCGGCCTACTCTCTACAAATATTTCAAGAATAAGAGCGATATTCTCTTCGCGGCGGTCGATCGGGAGGCCTTT
>CAXGXL010000296.1:0-5330 GCA_964013555.1 uncultured bacterium | reverse complement strand
GAACGACTCCATGCCAACCTTGGGAGCTCAGGTAGGTTCTCGTGAAGAGAAGCAGCACTTCCTTTCGCTGGATGGATCGGTCACCCTGGATTTTGGTTGGTTTGATGCCACTATCGAGATCTTGGATTGGGTTTGGGAAACCAGTCAGCCTGGGCTACACGATACTCACTCGTTAATGTTAACCAACGGCGCCGACTACATTCGAAGTCAAGCCACCGAAGAGAATTTCAATTTCAAGCCAGGGTCACGTCAGCCCATTAATCAGTGCACTCAAACCAGTCTTGAACAAGATTGGCGAAGCGGCACCCTCGCTCAAGACCACTTGAGCGAAAATGAAATGCTAACTTGTTACGACGGTGATATTGGTCAACGCTTACCACGACCATCCGCGGAAGACCTCGCAGACATTGTGGAGCGTTTTGGAGAGGACTTCGAAATCCCTCCACCGCCCGAATTAGAAACTATCTGTGTTCCTGAAAATGACCTAGGAGACTTTGCCCTCAATCAGGGCCTTCCCGCCAACACCAATATAGAATGGTCGTACCGGGGTGACACGAACGAGTACTGCACTCTCTGTATGCAGTTAGCCAACGGTCGATGTGCCTTTCCCACTCGAGAAGCGAAACTCAATCGCAATAAATCGTGTTTACGAACCGCAAAAGGGCAATGCCCCAACCAATTCTGCACTGAAAAATCCAAGCCCACAGGTGACGGAAGTTCAATTTCAATTTGCCAAGCAAGATAGTCAGCAAAAGCCCGCAAAAATGGCGAGCAACGTACGCCCGTAGCGGATTTGCGTTGGCTTTCAGTCAGACAACGGTTCCTGCTTGACAGCTTCAGTTTCAGCCAATATGGACACTAGAGTCGGTAAGATGTGCCTGTCGCACTTCACCCCAAGCTTGGAAATCGACAAGGACCTTCCTTTACCGTCGCCAACTCCCCTAAGGCAGGATCTCTATGGCCTTCAGGGGCCGGGCTTAGCTTCAACGTTTCGTCAGCCAGCCCATTTTAGTGTGATATCAATAGCTGAAGGTGATCCAATGCGTATTAACTCTTTAACCGCAATCATTATATTAATATTTTCAACAGGTTGTAACAAATGGGTTCACGAAGACAACTGGGGAGGTGGCTTTTGGTCTGAAGATGACCAAGCACTCGCCATTACGCGGGTGCTCTATGAACGAGAAAACAAAATGTTTGCGGCTCGCACTCGCAATTGGAGTTTCAAGATTTACACGGCCCCCGCAAATAATATCAACCAGACAACCCAACGTGGTCCCCAGATGGCAGGAAGCATTGAAGCAGCCTACTACATGCGGAATCTCGATTATGTGATCACGGTCGCGCGATTACGCAACAACTCCGGCGACACCATTCGAATCGACCAATTGTGGGGCGACGGCACCGTTCGACAGTTACGGAGCCTTCCTGCCAACGGCCCTGTCCTAACTTGCGCAGGCGAGTCCTGGACCCAAGAAATATCTCAGCCCATTCATATGATACCCAACCCAAATGGTTCTCTACTGGCGTTTGTTCAGTTTCGGCTCGATTGCGATGGCCTCACTGCCCTAGTGGAGTTTATTGATTCCAATGATGGTTCGATCCAAAGCAGCGAAACTATTGCTCTGCCCAACAATATGACTCACACGTATATGGCAAACAATTCAAAGAACTTCAGTGCCTTCCACCACTTGGCGTGGAACAACTCGGGTGAATTTATGCTCGGTTTCGATGAAACAAACGGCGAAAGGGTCACAGATACCATTGTCGGATGGCTACTCTCCCCTCAAGGCTCACGCACTGAATTGCCTACTCTGGATGCCAACTGCTTCTTACCGAGCACCACCAGCAGCTATCTCAGTGCAGCCGGCCAACTTCTTATCGCTGACAATGAAACCGATTCTCTGAGCCTCGAAACCATAAGCGAAGCTACCGAAGCTTTTTTTGGTTGCCAATAACATACTAGACCTTACCTTTAGGAAGTATCGGGAGGTTTGCCGGCGCTATTGGAATATCGTGGAAACCTATTTTCTACTACTCTAGTAGACTTAACGGTAGCCGACCCATTGAACGAAAAGTTCACAGCGCTCAGGCAAATCGTATTCTTCGACGCTCGACTCACAAGCCCGATCTTGGTTGTGATAATACACTTCCCGATAGTTGCCCTCGAGCGTATTGCCGGTCACGCTCTTAAAACTCATGCTCGCCTCGCCCCTCAGGATGCACCCAAACATCTCAATACTCTTTGCTACTTCAAGAGTCGTCGCCCCCGTTGCCCACAACTCCATGATGTACATTCCCCCAGTGAGCCACTTTATCTCAACTCGATGCCCATTAGCAGTCCATCGTGTATGCCCGTCCATGGGATTGGACACGTGCTCTTCGGGGCAATCTGTGCTATAGGAAACGGTTCTAATATTCCAAAAGCCCTCCACTTGTCGGGCAAGGTCTAGCCCCGCAGCGGTGACTTCGTATTGAGTGCTCTTCTCTTTGGGTTCGGAAAAATCGCAATTCATAGCGAAAAGCGCCACCATCAATAGGAGGCCAATACTCTCTTTGCTTCGCTCTTGCTTCATAACCCGAAACTATACTCTCTTAACACAAAAGAAGTTGGTTCTTTTTCTTGCAATGGGGAAATACTCTTGTCGTTTTTTTCTTTGGTCAATCATCGACAAAAGGGTAACAAAGAAAATTCTCTAAATGCATGATACAACAAGATATGCACGAAAGCAAAACACGACAAATCCAACACCAAACCCTTTGAACATCATAATTTCATTAAGAATTCACCACCCCCTCTCCGAAAATCGATTCACAGAGCACTAAGAAAATAGTGTATTCCCCAATAATACAGTTTCAACTCCAGGGCATTCGATTTCCTAATTTGCGAAAAGAAGATCAAAACACTAATAAAACAGGAATCAGTCACCAATAACGATGTTTTCCCTCCTAAGAATCCAGTAAAGTTAAACTAGAAGCGGGATCACTATTCTTGGCCACATGGCCGACAAACAATTGAGACGATTATAACACTGCAATGATTATCCAATGCACAAGCTGTTCGCGTGAGTTTATCGTACAAGATGCGGATATTCCGATAACCGGAAGAATAGTACAGTGCGGATATTGCTCGGCCACCTGGCATCAAAAGCCCAGTGGCGGACCGGCCGAAACAATCAACAAATTAACCCTAACCACCCAAAAATCCCAAGAACCCGACTTTACTTCATCATCTGATAGCATCATTGCGTCTGATGGAAGAGCTTATAAGTTCACCGAAAGTCAATGGTTTGAATTATTGCCATCGGGAAAAACAGGCCCGGTTGCTAAAAAGAAGATTCAAAGAGAATTAGACAATCTCCCCGGACGCGCAGACAACAAAGCAATCAAAAAGAGACCTAAAAAGTTTAAAGAAGTAGATCCCTCATCGGAAAGGCCCGACACCAGCAGGAGACCACCAGAAGTCAAGCGGCCCAAACAAAGGCTTGGTTTGCTTGGTTATATGTTTTTATTGGCAATCTTGGTGTTCTCGATTGTCGGGGCCTTGATTACGTTTGAAACCGACCTCATCAATCACTTTCCAGAAGTGGAGTCCATCTTTAAAATATTAGATCAAGTTCCGGTACCCGACCCTGCACCTAAGGAATTCAAACTAACCCCTGGCTCCCTCACCCTTCATCTCTAAAGTTCGCTACAAACATCTTTGCCGCTTTCCCCAATACTTATTTCAGATTGGTGGTTTTTGGGAGCTTTCTCTACTACACTTGTTCTGTGCAAGGCGAACTTTAAAAGCAAACGATTGAAGACCTAAGCGCCCCGTCCAAAATTGCACTTAAGAGTAGCTTTAGCAAAGAGAGCAGACCAATTAGAAACGGAAATTCGATGCACAAATTCACTGCCCCCCTTCCCCTTCAGCAGCTAAACCCCTGCCAAGCCCACCGCCACGCCCTTGACTTGAATTTCTACATCGACAACTTCATAGTGCAAGAAACTCGTTTCCCTCGGTTCCAAATTGGCTTCTACCCAAGTCGACCAGAGTCCGTTGCGAATTGGTACGAGGTCCTATGACACGCTCCACTGCTAGCCGCTCTGAGGCCTACGTTACCTGGGTACTCAACCATCGTAAGGCAGTAGGAACAATCACCGTCTTAATAACCGTAGTAGCGCTAGGCATTTTGTCTCAAGCCACCTTGTCCACATCAGTCTTGGAGTTGTTTTTCGGCGAAAATCCCACCTTTCAGAGTTACAAAGCCCGAGCAGCCGTTTTTGGTGAAAGTGAGCGCTGCTCGTTAGCCGTCGAGATGAAAGACCTACTGCAACCACAAGCCTGGAGTCGAATCGCAGCCATTACCGACGGACTGCAAGCCTTAGATGAGGTAGCCGATGTAGAATCCTTGACCACAGTCAACGCCATCTGGAGCGACGGTGATGATCTCCATATCGAAACCTACGCTCCACTTTGGGAGGGTGACGCCCTCGGCCCATTTACTGCGAAAGAGCAGGCACTCCAAGATCCTCTCGTTATGGATACACTGGCATCTCTAAATGGTCCCACGGTCCTTTTCGTGGTCGAATTTGTGCCCAATGTAGCGGAGACCGCCGAGATCATGCCAGTAGTCTATGAGAAGCTCCTAGCCGTATTCAAAAAAGAAGGAATCAAGTCAGAGAGCGTTTATGCTGCTGGCCTTTTACCAGAGTCCGTTGAAACCAATCACCAAACCAAACGAACCCTCCTTTTGCTTTTCCCGGCGACTATTTTGATACTCCTAGCAGCGGTCTATCTGCTTTTTGGTCAACTCTGGCCTGTACTTATTACCGGGGGCGTGGCCTCTCTCGCAGTCATCTGGACCTTTGCCCTCGCCATCACCCTCGACCCGCGAGTCAACCTTCTAATGGCCATGGTACCAGCCCTCATGATGGTGATCACATTTGCCGATGTAATCCACCTATGCTCTGCCTACATCATCCACCGGCGAAAGGGCAGCGACAAGACCCAAGCACTCATACGCAGCGCCAGCGCCGTTGGCGAGGCCTGCTTCTACACATCCATCACGACTCTCTTGGGGTTTGCCGCCCTCACCTTCGTACCAACACCAGCACTGCAACAACTTGGTGTTATCCTTGGAGCGGGAGTAGCCATCGCACTCCTTTTGGCAGTGACTCTCACACCGATGGCGCTGCATTTTTTACCCGATCCGAGGCAATCCGACTCCGTAACGCCTCTTGGGATGCGCTTAGTAGCTACAATAGTGCAAACCTGTCGGCATTTAGCAAAAAGCTACCCTTGGCTGATTATCGCCATAGCGATTGTTTTGTGCGCACTATCCCTC
>CAXGXL010000295.1:0-5349 GCA_964013555.1 uncultured bacterium | reverse complement strand
GTCGACCCTATCTAAGGGCGCCCATTGCCAAGAAACACGGGTTAAAATTTATGGTTGTGCCGCTCCTTCGAAAAGAAGCGACACAGTCTCTAGAACACGATTGAATTCTAGGGAACTAGCGCTTGGCGCGGTTGGCGCTTCGGCGTCGACGCTTCTCTGCAGCAACTCGTTTTTCTTTTTTACGGATTGACGGCTTCAAATAATGTTCTCGACGACGTACGTCTTTAATGATGCCTGCTGCTTCGACTTTTTTCTTGAAGCGTTTTAACGCTCTTTCGAGCGACTCGCCTTCTTTTACGATAACCTTGGTCACGCGCTAATCACCTCCTTCCATGGTTGCTTATAAGCATAACTGACTTTTAAACAGTTTGCTTTACCACAACGTAAAGTTGAGGCCGAATACACGGTTTCGAGCTGAAAACGC
Organism: uncultured bacterium; assembly: GCA_964013555.1. GTDB lineage: Bacteria > Myxococcota > XYA12-FULL-58-9 > XYA12-FULL-58-9 > JABJBS01 > CAXGXL01. The sequence goes on along the minus strand of CAXGXL010000295.1, from coordinate 4,925 downwards.
AAGGGTTTAAAATAAAAAGCCTCGAAAAATCAGAGAATTGAGTCCGGGGCGCTCGATCTAAATGTTAATAGAGGACCAATCGTGTTTCCGCAGAGGCAAGGTCGGGGCCCGGCGCTTGGGTTTGGGCTGGGATTGCGGCGAGGCTTTGTACGTGAGCTAGTACTTTCGGAAAGATCGACGCCACTTCGGTAAAAGATCTGCGGGATAACTTAAAGAGCGCGGTTTTTCTTGTCGTTTTTATGGTTTTGTTGGCAGCGGTTCGCTGGATAAGGGCCCTGCCGCCGAAGACTTCACCGGCATATAAGGTCTCTATTACCCGTCGTTTACCAGACTCTCGGATAGAGCTTTCTAGCCGGCCATCCACAACCAGATAGAGCCCGTCCTGAATATCTCCTTCGGTGAAGATCTTCATTCTGGGAGCCAATCGTTTTAACTTAAATTTTTCGGTCAATTGACGTTTTGCCTCGTTCTCCAATGGGGCAAAAATAGGTGAACTCGCCATAAGGCTATTCAAAAGACGGGTTCGGTAGAGTTTGTGAACAATATTTTGGACCGAAGGGAACTCGGCGCCGATTTCGTTTATTGCCTTTCGGGGGATCGTCAAGAGTGAGAGTTTTTCAAGGGCCGTGACGGTTGCCATCGAGCGTAGATCGGTGACCAATGCCATCTCTCCCCAAAAAGCGCCCTCAGATAAGGTCGCTATAGTCTTTGGTTTTCGGTTTTCGGTGGTGTGAACTGCCTCTACTTTGCCATTAACCAACACGAAGAGGTCTCGATTCAACTCGCCCTGGCGAATTACCAATTCACCTGGTTGGACATTTCTCACTTCTAGCGCGCGCACCAGCTTGATGAACGCATTTTTGGATAGTTCGGAAAAAAAAGGGACCGTAGGCAGAGGGATAGGTCGCAGGTGCTCGAATTTATTGCGGTTTACCGTGCGATTCCGTTTTGAGGCTTTTTCAGGGGGGCGTGGCAAGAGTTGAGCAGCTCGGCCCGTTTTCTTGGAGTAAAGTTGTGCTAAATGCTTTGGCGCTGCAGAGTGTTCAGGCGCAATTTCTAGAATTCTTTTGGTTAGAAGGGTTGCCTCAAAGAAATGTCCCGTCGCAGCGTAGACTTGAACGGCGCGACGGTAGAAATCTACACTTTGGGGTACTTTTCCATTGTGAAGGAGGCACTCCGCACTGCCTAGCAAGGCTGTTAAATCATGTTGGGTTCTTCTTAGGACTTCTTCGTAGACATGAAGGGCTTGCGAGAATTTGCCTTTACGCACTAACTTGGATGCTTGGTTTTTCAGGTTATCTAATTGAATCCCGCCTTGGTCACTCACCGCCGCCCCTTTTTTTGTTTTTATTGCTACCGTTTTTTTCGTTGGCCCTGGATGGATTTGATGCCCCACACTCGCAAACTCTCGACTTCGGCACTAGTAAGAAAACGCCACCCACCCATCATGAGTGGCTCCAGCGGAACTCCCCCGAAATTGATGCGAATTAAGCGAGACATCGGATGACCAATACTCTCACACATTCTTTTTACTTGATGGTTCTTCCCTTCAAAGAGAGTTAATTCAAGCCAGGTGTTGGATTTTGATTCTTTTGTTATTTGAACTTCGGCCGGAATTGTTTTGGCGCTCCATGAACCATCGTCATTGCGTAAGCGCACACCTTGCCTTAAGCGGTCCAGGCTTTTGCTATCTGGCTTGCCTCTTACTTTCACTGCGTAGACTCTTGGGACATGATACTGAGGTTTAATCAGTCTATTGGCAAGGTCCCCATCATTGGTCATCAGGACCAACCCTTCTGAGTCCCAGTCCAACCTGCCGACGGCGAATATCCTAGGGAGTTCACCTTCGAATTGGCGAGGTCCTGATGCTCGGCTTGCCTGAATTAAATCCGTTAGGGTTTGTCGGCCCTCGGGGTCCTTTGTGGTCGACATTACTTTAGGTGGTTTATAGACAGCCAGATAAACCTTGGACTGCGCAGAAATGATACCGTGACCCTCTACGAAGATTTCATCGCGGTCTGGATCCGCTTTCGTTCCGAGCTCCGTGATAATGCTGCCATTGATTTGAACTCGGCCATCGGTAATATATTTCTCTGCACTTCGGCGCGATGCTATTCCTGCCTTGGCGATAATTTTTTGCAAACGTTCCTGAGCCATGATGTGGCGTCTACCAGGGAATTTCTGGTGTAGCAATCTAGAAAAGTCAATTAATAGGAGAGCTTAGGTGGCGTTATTCTTCGACCAGGGTGATACCTTCAGTGGCTAGAGCATCTCGAGCAACATCTTGCTGTTTGCCAAGGGCAGCCATTGCATCATTCAGATCATCAACAATATCATCAGAGCCTTCTTTGATGCCGTTCATGTTTTCTTTTAATTCTTCGATGGTGGGAAAGCCTTCGAATTCTCTAAGCTTTTCCGTCGATTCCTCATTGAGCTCATGGTATTCACGCAAGGTTGGTAGTTGGCGTAAGGTTCCTAGGTTAAAGAGACTGAGGAAACGATGGGTAGTGCCATAGAGCAAGGGGCGTCCTGGTTCATCTTTTTTTCCAACGATCTTGACCAGCCCTCTATCGAGTAAGCCTCGAAGCGTTCCACCGCAATCAACACCCCTGACGTAGTCCACCTCCGATTTGGTGGCGGGCTGCCGATAAGCGACGATGGACAAGACCTCAAGAGCTGCGCGCGAGAGTCGGGTAGGTTTTTCCGTCCGCATGGTTCGAATGAGTTCGGCATGTTCCGGTGCGCTCCTAAAAGCCCAACCATTTCCAACTTCTACCAGATTAAACCCCACTGCCCCACCGCCGTCTTTCCATCGTTCGACAAAACGGGTGAAGGCTTTGTTTAGCAATTTCTGAAAACTTTCTTGCTCTTCGGGTGGAGTATCTTTCCATGTGCCAGCAAATGCCGAACGGATTTCGCTTTTGGTGATAGATACTCCCGATGCGAAAACCAGTGCTTCAATACCGGAGGTCATGGAATCAATGGCGCTTTCTTTCATCTCGGCGGAAACGTCGCCCTTGGTTTCGGGTGAAATAGCAGGCGCCTCTTCTGATTCTGCGGGTGTGGGTTTCTCGATTAAGGCCTCTAATTCTCTATTAGAAACGACGTGCTCGCTTTCCTCTAATAAGGACGTTTCAGGGGCGGCAATCTCCTCGAAGTCGTCCTTCGAGACCGGGTTATCGGAGTTATTTTGTTTATGCATATTGATTCTCATCTAAGCCATCTAGTTTTTGTGTGACCTGGCTTGGGTCTGTGAAGCGAGGTTCGAGGTAGAGAGCGCCTGACTCTGACTGAAAAACTCTCATTAAGCGTAATTTGGCCATTTCTAAGCATGCCAAAAAGGTAACGATTAGTTGCAATCGGGTTTGGTCATTGCTGATTAAGTCCGTGAACGGTATCGAACGTTTTGTTGCTAAATCATGGACCATTTCGCGAATACGCTTACGTAAGGATATGGCTTCCAGAACAACATGATGTTGCTTTTCTTTTTTCTTTCTTTTCAAGATGGCATCGAAAGCCTTAATCAGCTCGAAGGAACCCACTTCTTTAAATTTGGCTTCGGCATTGCTGAGGTCAAGTTGCTCCGGGGGGCGCTCGAAGACATCGCGTCCAAGGCGAGGCCGGGCGCCTAGGTGCTGGGCTACATCTCTGTATTTTTGATATTCCAGCAGTCGTTGAACTAGAGCCCATCGCGGATCCTGCTCTTCTTCGTCTTCAACCTCTTCAGCTTTTGGGAGCAAGCACTTAGATTTAATGTGCAAGAGATCCGATGCCATCAATAAAAACTCAGCGGCAACATCAATATTGAGGTCTTGCATCGTTTTGAGACACGCCAAGTATTCCGCACAGATAAAGGAAATAGGGATGTCGAGGATATCAATTTGGTGCCGACGAATCAGGAAAAGCAGTAAATCCAGGGGGCCTTCGAACGTTGTTGTTTTGAGCTGGAAGAGCTGGTGGATACTCTCCGCCGCTGGAAGGTAATCGTTCGGGATCTCGTAATCCGGAACCTCAAGCAAAGAATGAGCTTGTGCTAAGTCATCGAGTTCGGTGGCAGCGGGAGGCGTCTGTGCTTTTTTGTCTTCAAGGTTGTTTGACTGGATCGATGACAGAGTTAAAGCGAGTTGTGTTTTCAGTGCTTGAATGTCTACAGTTTCAACTGGACTGCCATCGTAAATAGTGAAGCCTGCTCCATGGATTGTTTCGGAGTAATCGATTTGGCGCGCCTGGCTTTTTCGCCACTCGCGTTTTTCCTGATACTCTCGTTGTTTTTTTTCCCACTTCTCGTAAATTTCGAGAGTTTTATCGAATGTTCGCAGGGAAATGACTTTAAGTTCTGAACGTTTGATTTGCCGGTTGCTGGAAATCAGCCGCAACTCTAGTCCTGCATCGTCGAGTTCTGACTTGAATCGTTGAATTTCATGGTCTTGTTTGCGACGCAAATGCTCTGCTTCCCGTTGGGCTGATTTTAACTCAAGGTCTCGCTCATATGCCAAAAGAGCTTGGTGGTGCCTCAAAGAAGAATGGCTGGCTTGGTTGCGCACCAAAACGGCCCGGCCGACAGGACCCAAAAGTGCATTCACCTCTGGTAGTGCGAGTGAGCGAGGCTCTCTCTTTTCGCTCGACTCATCCGCTTGGAGATCATTTTCTCTCGTCTCCATTTCGGCAATTTTTCTAAAGGAAGCCGTAAGGAGAGTGGAGTCATTAATATCGTCGATTTGGTTGATAGATAAGGAACCCGCTAAAGTTTGGACTTCTTCGAGCCAACCGTCTGAGGGGGCTCTTGGGAGTGGCTCCAATTTTTCAAGGACAGATTCGAGGGCATCTGCAATGAGAGTGGCGGCTTGATCGGGCTCAATTTCACGGCGGTTGTGCGAGGCCTCTTCCCGGTCGGGTGATCTCGTCTCACTTTTTGGCTCCGAGAA
>CAXGXL010000294.1:0-5350 GCA_964013555.1 uncultured bacterium | reverse complement strand
TTCCTTACATCGAAGCAAACAATGTTTGTAATGCAACACCATGGTACAATGTAGCCCAATTTATGGAAATTGGTTTTTGCTCGCTAGAGCCTTCGCTATTGAAGTTCGAAAAAAACGATGAATCCATCGAGCCCATGTATGACGACGAGGGCTTACCTAAGAGAACCCTTGAGGTCTACCAGAGCATTCATGAGGGGGCAGATACTTTCTTAGAAGATGCCTTAGCCTGGTTGGGCGAGTATTTAATTGATTTGAGGGTTTCGAACGACACTCTATTGGCGCCTCTGCTGCAATTGCTCAAGCACCCACAATACTCTGATACGACTCCCTTTTTGGGAGTGGAATTCGAAGATAAATTGCAGTGCGGTTCGGGGGACCAGCCCAGGCTACTAGCACAAAAAGACTTTAAGGGCCCTGTTTTGTGGGATGCTGGGAATCGAGTATTTAATAAAGCCCATGAGATAGAATCTCGTCTCTCTGTGCGGCAAGATAAGATGAATGCCTTTTTGGAGGCGCTTCAGCCGTACGATTCTGAGCCATTATTGAGTGTGATTATTCCTGTTTACAATACTGAGGCGTTTTTGCCGGCGGCCTTCAATTATCTCTATGCTCAGCAATATGAAAATTTGGAGATTATTGTTGTGGACGATGGCTCTCCAGGAAATTGCAAGGAGATAACCGAGCGGAGGCAGAAGCTTGATCCTAGAGTTCGTTATATCGCTCACGAATCCAATAGGGGGCTTTTTGTTGCGCGGTTGACGGGAATCAAGGCAGCCAAAGGTGAATACATAGCCCACTACGATCCCGATGATCAGTTGATGCCTAGTTTCTACCAAAAGATGATTGAGCGAGCGGTGGTTACCGGTGCGGACGTTGTTCATTGCGATGTATTGCAGATTAATAAAGAGGGGGGGATGTGGATTGAGCCGCACAATAAGATTGATTATCACTATCTTGAGGGGCGTGATATATTCGATTCATTTTTTACCGATAGCTTGCATAAAAGTGGTACCTTGCGGTGGCATTGGCATGTTGTTTGGAACAAAATCTATCGCAAATCGCTTTTAGTTAATATTGAAGAACTCTGGGATATTGATGAGCATATTTTGATGCATGAAGATTTTTTGAGTTCAACCCTGGTGCTTTATAATGCGAAAAAAATGGTTGCCGTTCAGGAACCACTCATTTTTTATTACCGACATTCTGAATCTGCTTCTTTGAATCATAACAATCACAAAAAGATGCTGGGCATTATCAGAAGTAATGGGCGTGTTTTTGGGCGAGCTCATGGGTTTTTAAGCACCAAACCCGATTTTCAACGATACAAGCCATATTTAGACGTGTGGATTGAAACGCACGCAAAACACAATAGAAACTATGTCATACAAAACCGGCGAAAGGCTCGTGGTTTTAATTTGTCTGAGGCTTTTAACGAAGCCTATGGGCAATTTGGCTTTACTGTTTAAGGGGGACTTCCATGCAAATAGAATCGCATACTGACTTATTGAAACTAGCCGATAAATCAAGACTTACTATCAATACTCAAGGCCTTTTGTCTTTGCCTGAAACGGCCCAAGACCATTACAACCTTTATTCAATGGTGAACTTTGCACCTCTTTATTCACAAATTATTGAAAAAATAGAGCCGACAAAGATAGTTGAAATCGGTTCTGAGGCAGGGGTTAATACGAAAGAGATTTCACGACTGGCCGAGCTAGTAGGTGCTGAGCATTATATTGTTGATACTAAGCCCACTATAGCTCAAGAGCTTGCTCAAAAAGAAAGCACTCACTACGTTGAATCGACCTCGTTTGAATTTCTCGACGGTTTTAAGGGCGCGGATGTTTATTTTATTGATGGTGACCACAATTATGTGACTCTGCTAGGAGAGTTAGAGCGTATTCATGCAATTAAATGGGATAGGCCGCTCATTATGTTCTTGCATGATACGAGTTGGCCTTATGGGCGGCGTGACTTTTACTATGATCTTGCGACGGTGAGTGAAGTTCCCAATGAAGTTTCCTTCGAAGGTGGACCTACGATGTGGGGGCGAAAGCTTGAACCTAACGGCCACTTCAGCTCAGGAAAGTCTTTTGCGAATGCAATCGATGAAGGCGGTAGCCGAAATGGCTTAATGACTGCCGTGGAGGACTTTCTCCAAGGGAAAAAGGAATACGAGTCTTTTCATATTCCTGCTTTTTATGGGCTTTCAATTTTGTGGAATGCAAAAAATATGGAACCCGCTCACAAGAAAATGATGAGTTCAATAAAACGTACTTACAAAAGCGTGGCGCCCATTCTTGGTACTCTCGAGTGGAATCGGTTGGTTCATATCTTTTTACATGAGAAGTATTTTCGCACGATTAATGAGAAAAAAAGGATTGGTAGAAAGGTTGATGAAATGCAAGCAGCGATGAATGCGAAAGATGAAAACTTGGCGGTAGCTAAGGCTGACGTCGCCAAATTGAAGGCGGAATTAGAGAAAAATAATTCGTCTGAGCTGGAGAAACTCAAAGGCGACTATATTACGTTGCAAGAGCAATTCATTGAAGAACAACGAAAGCACGCGGCCGCCTTGGAAGAAAGTATCAATGAAGTAGCAAAGATGCGACTGGCTCATGAGACTGCAGTTGAAGCTCTTACCAAGAAGATAGAGCTCCTTAAACAATTGGTTTTTGAACAGACCTGCGCTAAATCTGCCCAACATGAAGCCTCGGCAGAAGGCGCAACCACCTACCAAGAACAAGCTCGAATGAAATATTTGGAGCAAGAGGTTAATAGATTAAGCAACAGCCGCTCGTGGCGAATGACCAGACCCTTGCGGGATGTAGCGCAATTTGTTCGAAAACATAAAAACTCATAAGCTGTAGGTTTATTGATTCGAGGTCTCTAACAAGAGACCTCTCACGTAGAATAATCGAGTTTATCCTTGAATGTTTAAGGCTCAACTATGTCTGTTTATATTGCTCCATTACACAATCCTAAAGTCAAGCCAGGGACTAGTGCGAAAGCGCTCTTGGAAAATTTGGGTATGAACACCGGGAATATGGTGTTTGAAAATTCCGTCAGACGTCAAATCAACTACGATGATGCGATTCAAATAACTCAACTCTTGAGGGAGCGCGAAGAGTTAAAGCCCTCCAAGGTCGTTATTCCTTCATCAACATTTCTCAACCCGGCAGGAGATTTTGAGTATTATGCGAGCGTTATTGAGAAGTTGGATTGCGAGATCATCTTAGTTGGAGTTGGAGTTCATTTAGGGCGTTACGTGCCTGTTAGAGAGTTCGCAAGTAGCCTAACCCAGGGCACGAAGCGTTTTGTTGAGATTGTTTCGGAACGTTCATCGGCAATTGGTTGTAGGGGGGGGTATACTGCAGATGTTCTAAATTGCCTTGGGCACCGAAGTGTACAAATTGTAGGTTGCCCCTCTGTTTATAATTATAAGCCGCCAGTTTTTCGAGACGGTAGAGAGTCGATTTGTTTAACCATAGAGCCATACTCTCGGACAAGCGGTAAGCTATTTGAATTCGCAAGAAAAAACCAACACGCGATTGTTATGCAAACGAAGTGGGAGATGATCGATAGCGAGTTGGAGCGGAGCTTTAGTGATTTTAGAAATCTCTACAAGTTGCGTAGCCTTGAGGAAGCGCCAGCCCTTCAGTTTTATCGTGAAAGCTGTAATCTTTTTTCAGACTCTCAGACTTGGAAAGAGTTTCTGGGAGACTTTTCTTTTGTGTTAGGGTCTCGTTTTCATGGAAACGCTATCGCCCTTCAGGCCGGATTACCAGCATTGTGGATTTCCCATGATATTCGATTAAGAGAGTTATGTGATTTTTTCCACTTGCCACAAGTCTCGGAGGATTTTATTGCTTCGAAGGAACTAAGTTTGAGTGTATTGCGAGACAAGTACGATTATAGCGATTTCTTAAAGCACATTGATGCTAAAACGGCTGATTACAAGAGCTTTTTGGCCGCAAATGGCTTAAAGGTAAAGCCATTAGATTGGTCTTAAGCAAGTTGTTGTCATTATGGTGATTGCTTTCGATGACACCTTTGAAATAAGGCGGCCTTTAGCCGGCTTCGTAATTGGTTTCGGACTCTCCCTAGGTTTTATAAATGCTTGATAGCATAAGAGAAATATACAAATACAGCGAGCTCTTTTCGCATCTTGTTACACTAGACCTGCGTCAGCGGTATCGTGGAAGTGTGTTGGGGGTTTTGTGGTCTCTTTTGAACCCGCTCTTGTTAATGGTGGTGATGTGGGCTGTTTTTTCGCAGATCGCACGGGCTCCTGATGAAGAGAGCTATGCCTTGTATTTATTTTCAGGCTTAATTGTTTGGCTTTTCTTCTCTCAATGTATTGAGCGTTCATTGACGGCTATTTTGTCCAATGCGGGTTTAATGAGGACAGTTTATATTCCTAAGCTTATTTTTCCCTTGGCTATAGTTGGCGCGAATTTAATTAATTTGATTTTCTTTCTTTTGGCGTACCTGCTCCTGGTTTTTCCAGCGGGTCATTATATTCCCGGAACCATTGTGCTGCTGCCTATACCTTTGTTAATGGCTACGATTTTGGCGACCGGTGGGGCTCTCTTTATGAGTGCTGCCACGGTTTTCTTTCGAGATCTCTCTCATCTAACCGGTACCTTGCTAAGGGCTCTTTTTTATCTTACTCCCGTTTTCTATAAGGTTTCTATGTTCGGACCGAAGGCCGAGTTTATTTTGCGGTTTAACCCTGTTTTTTACCCGGTGGTGACAACGAGAGATGTCCTTTACTACGGAACACTCCCCAATTTGTCGGATACGCTCGTTGGTTTTGGATACGCGCTGGTCATTTTGTGGCTAGGGATAACTGTTTTTAATAAAAGTAAAGAGAATTTTCTATACTTCTCCTAGCGCTGGATGAATGTCACTATGAGTGAGTCCATTATTGTAGCCGAGAATCTTGCGATAAATTACCGGCGTTACCACAAGCAAGTCACGACGCTCAAGGAAATGCTACTTAGCGCCTTTCGAGGGAGTGACTACGAGAATTATTGGGCTCTTCGAGGGGTGAGTTTTTCTGTGAGTAAGGGAGAGCGAATAGGGATCATTGGACCCAATGGAGCAGGTAAAACTACGTTGATGCGGGCAATTGGTGGCATTTTACCTCCGGCGGAGGGTTCGCTTAAGGTGGAAGGTCGAGTCGCTTCGGTTTTGGGTTTGGGTGGAGGATTCATGCCCAAGCTTACAGGTCGCGAGAATATCTATCTGAATGGGGCCATTTTGGGCTATTCCAAAAGTCAAATTGAAAGTCGAATTGATCCGATTATTGAATTTGCAGATCTGGGTGATTTTATTGACTCTGCTA
>CAXGXL010000293.1:0-5352 GCA_964013555.1 uncultured bacterium | reverse complement strand
AAACATGGGGCTGTAAATGAGCGCCATTCCGATAGATTTTTCGAAATCCCGTTCCATAATAGAACGGTTATGGGCCGTTTTGCGGCGGTGAATATCTCGAATCCGGTTCATGATTTGGCTGTGAGCCGCACTGCCTTCTTCGGTCTGACCAAGCATCTTCTCTAGAGGAGGAAGGTAATTGTCCCAATAGGGCCAGTAGTTTGTATGGCTTCCTACCTTCATTTCAAAAGTACGTCCGGTCGCCAGTTCTATATTGGCGCCTTCAATAACACCCTTCGCAGAAACCTGGTCCGCAGGAGAAAATGCAGTATTCGCGGAAATTGCCGTTCGAAGTGCAGATACAAATGCTTGCCGACGAACATTGGCAATACCGTAGCCCTCATTGACATCGCGAACATCCACACCTTCAGCGGCGAAGTACGTTTTTTCTGCCGCAAGAATTTCGTCGAGAACACCTTCTAACTCAGCAGCTGTCGTCACCGCAGCCAATTTATCTGCGTTTTCAGCAACAATGTCTCTCGGTTCGGGATCCGTGAACGTAGGCTTGTCAATCACCAAAGCAGGCCAAGTCTTTCCCGCACCTTCGGTCTTAAAAGTAACATCCGCACCCGCAGTGCGTACTTTCCAATTCGCATAGGAGCCAAGGTCCGTACCCCGCTCAAGCGCTCGATTAAACGCTTCTCTAACACTCGTTTCGGCGGGTGCATCGGGTACCGGCGCGGTGCGGGCAGCTGTGATTAGCGGAAATAATTCGAGACTCGTCCGGCTGGCGATTTTCTCGGCGATTTTTAGAGCGTCGCTATCAAAGCGTACTTTGCTTAGGTCAACGCCAGCAGCTTTGAGATAGCTCCCTGGCTGCAACAAAGCTTTCTTTTCGCCATCGCTAAAACCAAACTCTGACCAGTCCCACCCATTGGCGTAGTCTACTACCGACTTAAATTCGTTTGCAGTTACAGGTCGATCTTCAGCGACTGCGTTCTTAATTATCGCAGTCATTCGATTGGTTACACCAACAGTACTCATGGGTTCTCCTCTAATTTGGATAGGGTTTAGCTTGCAGTTTCGGCAAAAATCCTCACTTGTTGCTAAAAAAAACAGATAAATCGGTACCCAAGCGGATAGTTCTTTATTTATTTCAAAGAATCAACACCTTAGGAGCGAATTTGGCCCTAAATATGACCTCCCATTGTACCCTAGCCCTTTTTTGTTACACTCACCTTATGAATAGAACCGTTTTTCTAGGACTTCTCCTAATCGTCGGTGGCTGCACTACAACCGGATCCAACGGGGACCATACGGGCTCTGTGTCTACGGCGCAGCAAAACACCTCTCATTCAAAGGCAAACAAGATGGAAATAACCCCCAAAGCAGCGGCGCAAGGTACTCCAACGCATGTCGTAGTTCAGGATACGCAATACTATAGTTCCGGACCTCAGCAAGCACGCCCACCCGATGGAACATTAAAGGCGGGCACACAAGTGATTCTGGAGCAAGAAACCGGGAGTTACGTCGTCGTACAAACAGTCGATGGGATCATGGGCTACATCCCAATCAGCGCGATTAAACCAATCGAGTAGTGGACCTCCGGTCCCTTTACTCTGGCTGGAACGATCGATCGGGCCACCGACCCCTTTGCAGGAAACCCGTCACTTCCCTAAGCAGGGTCGCTTCTCTAAGAATTCGGTGGTGGCCGAGTCCTTGGGTTTGCACATAACGGGCGTTGCCCCAAATCTTGGAAATTTCTCTTCCATCCTTTTCGGGAACAAAGAGATCTCCACGGTCATGGTAAATCAAAAGCGGTGGAGCACCCTCCAATGGCCGCTCTTCAGAAAGAATTCTATAGGTTTCGGACAAGCTTTCATGGACGTTTCTCTTAAAGCAAGCGGTGCTCTTCGCGCTTAACTGCATAAAGCTAGCGAATCTATCAGCCCCATTAATCGCATTGACAGGTCCAACAAAAACCACCCGTTCCACGGCCAAGCCAGTCCTGATAGCGTAAAGCGAGGCCGCCGCGCCAAAAGAATGTGCCACCAAACCCTGCAAAGGACCGACCACCAGAGCTACGTCGTCAATGGCTTCAGCAAAACTCAATAAACTAGCCCTTTTGCCCGAAGAATCACCATGCCCAGGAGAATCAAACGTAACAACCCGAAACCCAGCGTCACAAAGGGGGCTAACCATTGCCCCTAACTGACTGCCGCGCCCATCCCAACCATGAACTAAGAGAACACAAGGTCCGCTGCCCCAGCTCCAGGCGCGGAGAATTCCCTTTCCGGAAGAAACCTCAAAGGCTTCTCCCCTGCGTAACCAATTCGATTCCCGCTGAGGTCGGTCGCTACGCATAGGAATCGTCCAAAGAAACTCTGCCAAACGAGCAGCTGCTTCAGGGCGATGCCTACTCAGCCAGCTTACCGCCTTGACGACTTTACCGACACGCCTACGCCGCTGCTCGACGATGCGCTCTCGTGGATTCCGTTTCTTTTGGCTCGTTTGTCTAGCTAGATTAAGGGGATTCCATTCGCTCACTACAACTCCTAGCCGAATGTGAATTGAATTCAGTGGCAAAGAGCCACTGGCGCCCTAAGAACACTTGCCCCACGCAAAATCCCATTGGGAATAAATCCATATAACCCTTGCCCGGATTATATGAGCGTTGCTCTAAACCCAAAAGCCGCCCACAATAGTGCTCGATTTATTTACGTCAACGGTGGCAAATGCCCGGCCAAGCCGAATCCTCAAAAGAATACTTCTCCTAGTGGGATGTCTTTTGAACCGATTTTCCCTGGACGTTGAACACCCTATAAGCCACCTCTGGGTCCAATTTCTGTCCCAGCTCGGCAAGGGTCAGCATCGCAAAAACTGCAACCGGAGAAGCTTCATCGTGACACGCTTCCCTTAGAGGAGCATGTAACCATTTAAAGTCTCCCTCCAGAATGCTCTCCTTGTGCTCGACCACCGCACTACGAATTCCGTGAACGGCGCCCAAGCGGATTGCGAGCGAATCATGCACCAAAAGACCAGTGAGCGGTTCGATCGCGCGCAAAGAACCTACATTAGAAAGACCGTCTACCGCCGCTTCGACCCCTGCTTCATCCTGCAAGAGATCCAAAAGCGCATCAATCGCCTCTTTGTTGCCAATTTGGCCCAATGCCCAGGCAACCGCCTGCAAGGTCTCTGAATTTCGTTCTTTCGCGAGATTCACAAGCGCTGGGATTGCCGTTTCCCACTTCGCGTAACCCACCACATAACTTGCCACGTTAACCGCCGAGCCTTTTCCACTCTCAAGCAACGGAAGAAAACTATCGATAAGTGTTTGCGCCCGAGACGCCCCCAAAGCAAAAAGTGCGGCCTGCCTCTCCGAAGTAAAGCCCGTCTGCGAGAGCTTCTTTGCGTGCTTAACCACCGCGTCGAGGCTATCGCTTGTAGGACCGCACTCCTCGAAGAGACGACCGATAGCAATCAAAGCATCTGTGCGCACTTCGCTATCAGCAACGTCATTATCAAGAGCATCCAAAAGAACCGGAAACGCTTCGACGCCCGCTGGCAAGAAATGCTCAAAACGATTCTCTGGTGCCTTCTCAAAGTACTCTTCGTAGAATGCTTTCATTCGCATTGTGAGTTGCCCGTGAAGAACTTTATCTTTCATTCTAACCACCCCTTGGGTTCAAATTTTGAGATCCAGAGACTCTCCGGAAAAGCCTATTTACCCAGCTCAAGCACTTTCCCGCAACTCCTTATCTGCAGCAACGGCACTATCGAAATCTTCCTTAGAATCAAAACTAAGAATTCGCCCATCTACGGTTTCAAAGAGATAAGCGTGTCCGGGAGCCGTTTCGTCAGTGATTGAAGCATAGAGTAAGGTCGCCTGCGTCTCCCACAGGCTAGTTTCAATATCCTCAACAGAACCACCACCTTGGCGGAGAAGATACCCTTTATCAAGGGCCATGACATTGAAGGCCTGCATCCCTCTGCTATCCGTAACCACCGGTGCAGATACCCAATGGTCGTTTCGATACGCAAAATCAGGCATAGGATCTATTGAACAAGCGTCCACCACCTTGCCGGCCTCGTTGTACTTTAGGATAAATTTTTGTTCTTTATCGGGGCCGCCCATAGAGTCATAATCTAAACTAAATGTACGGTAAACATAATTTACGCCAGCTTCTTCCTTGGTCACTTCGTTAAGCAACGATAGCTTTTCACGTTTTATAGGGTAGTTCCACACGGCGCTGTCCGAAGAAGTGTCGTATGTTTTTGGCAAACCTGGATTATCCATAAAATAGTCAAAAATGACCTGTGGAGAATCGTATTCAGTCTCAGTGGTGTGAACGATGCCACTCACCTTTACCGGTGGTCGGACATCTGTCTCTTCCCCTCTGAAATCGTTCTCCTTCGAGTAGGTCCGGAGCACGCTTTTGTATTCTTCTGTTTTGGGGTTGTAATAATGCTCTGCAACCTCTCCGCCCAAACCAGGGCTACGCTTTCGAATTGCCTCAGATAGCTTAACGAATTCATCCTTGGATGGATCAATGGTTACGTCACGCTCATTCTTTACGGGATAGCCCGAAGAATCGAAGGTGAAGTACTCAGTCGACAATTGAACCGTAGCTCCTGAAACATCAATGGTTATATTGTCACCCTTACCCGTTGATACATAAAGCGGGTTCTTTGAGAAGCTTCCATCTTCATTCTCAAGAAACTCACGAAACGTTGACTTGGGGTTGTGAAACTTGCCCTCTTTGTCCACGAGTTTCTTCACTTCACCATCCAGCTCCAATACTTTGCCACTAGGTAAAGACAGCTTTAGGAAATGGCCACCGTCGTTTCGAACCCCAACAAAGGAAGTTTTCGTAACGTCGTAAGTAGCTCTACCAGTGCTTGCTACCTTCCACGCAGGACTTCCTTCGTGATCAGAGACCAACGCACCGGCGATATCCCATGCGTCTGCGGCACTGTATTCGCGAAGAGCTTTGTCGGTATCGACCCCACGGTTCGCACGGTAAAGGGTAACGGATTTCTGGGGATCGATATCCATCGCATTCAGCGGCGCCTCATTGTGACAATGGCCCCACCAAGCAATATTGGTTTTTGCTATATTAATGGATCCATTGTTACTCCAATCCATAGAAATATTCGTACGGGCCTTTTCTTTTCCTTTGAATTTTCGCAGTGATAACGATTCAAGATCCGACCCGTACAATCGTTGTGCTGAGATATATTCTCGAAGGGCCTCCGGTACGGGCTTACCGGCTCGCTCTGCTGTACCTTCTCCCATAAAATCAAAACGCAAGGTTTTAGATTCGTTCGTGTCCCTATAAACCTGAACCCCGGCATACTCCGTTAAATCTTCAG
>CAXGXL010000292.1:0-5353 GCA_964013555.1 uncultured bacterium | reverse complement strand
TAGTCTTCCAGAGCTATCCAAGAAAAACTCGTCACAATTGACGACGCAACTTTCAAGGCTGAGCCTGATTGGTCTTGAATGAGTCAAGCTAGCCCCTATCCAAGATATCTGCATAGTGGACAAGCAATCTCATTCTCGTTTTACATGCACGTAAATGTCTTTAGCGAAAGTTACGATACCGTGCCTTATCTATCTATTCCTTACTGCGGTTGTCATCACTGCCAAGGGTGCATCAGACCCTAATGTTGCCATCATTCACCCTGAGGCGGCACCAGGTCCTCTAGATAATCCGCTAAAGGGGTATTGCGTTTATACCGATGCAGGAAAGATTCATCGACCCTATTCCATGGTATATTTCTACGTACCTTGGAAGAAACTGGAGCCGGAACAAGGGCGATACGCCTTTGCTAAATGGGAGAAGGAAGCATGGGACATACCAGAGGCGAAAGGCAAGCATGTCGTCCTGCGGGTCTATGCGGACTACCCTCGGAAGCCTTCGGGGGCACCAGATTGGTTGTTAGAGAAAGGCGTTAAGCAAAAAGCTTACAAGGATTACGGGGGTGGTCTAAGCCCGGACTACGACCACCCCGCTATGGTGACTGCTCTTGAAGGCCTTATCTCAGCTATGGGAAAGCGTTACGACCGACATCCTAGGGTAGCCTTTATACAACTAGGACTGCTCGGGTTCTGGGGCGAATGGCATACCTATCCCAGTGACGAGCTTTTTGCCTCGGAAAAAACACGAAGACGCGTTCTGGAAGCCTATCGCAAGGCCTTTCCAAACAAGCAGTTGATGGCTCGCTACGCGGACGGATTACCTGGCAGATACCCCAAGATGGGCTTTCACGACGACATGTTTCCAGAGGATACCGATAACGGTAAATCTTGGTCCTTTCTCGAGCGTCTCCGGCGGGCCAAGCGGATAGATTCATGGCAAACTTCTGTCATCGGGGGCGAAATGGTTCCCCAGCAAGCTAGAAAATGGCTTGGCGACAGATGGGAGTTCACCTTGGAGATGACCAGACGTTCCCATTTTTCTTGGGTGGGGCCCTATGGACCTGCCCTTCAAGACAAAGTCTCCTCACAATTCGTAGCAAGGAGCGATGAACTGGTGCGCCAAATGGGTTACCAGTTTCGACTGACAGAAGTTCATCTTCCACAAAAGGCCAAGACTGGACAAAATGTTAAAATCATCATCAATGGCATTAACGAGGGAGTCGCCCCGTTTTATTACTCATGGCCTGTAAAGTTGGCTTGGCTCGATGCAGACGGAAACACTGTTGTCTCCTCTGAGTTGTCCGAAGATCTCCGAAAATGGCTACCTGGTCGGTTCTCTATAGGTGCTAACTTAGACGCCCCAACTAATAAAGGCAGTTATCGCTTAGCCCTAGGTATCGAAGACCCATGGACTAATAAACCAGCCATCCGATTTGCGAACAATCTAGGAGTCGCGCAGGGTTGGACGGTTCTTGGATCGGTTGTGATTGAGTGATTTCAAATATTGACGAGGAGGGTAAGTTTGTCTTCGTGGATTGTGCGATTTCAATTAAAATACATGAAACTAAACCGCCAATTCTTTCTGCTTTCAATAGCACTCACTGTTTCAAGTTTCGTCCATAGTGCCGAACGCCCGAATATTATTTTTATTTTCGCAGATGACTGGGGATGGGGAGACTTAAGTTGTCACGGTCATCCATACGTTAAAACTCCGCACATTGACCGACTCGCAAAGGAAGGTACAGACTTCTATAGATTCACTGTAGCCAGCGGAGTTTGCTCGCCCAGTCGCACCGCAGTGATGACCGGCCACTTTCCTGCCCGCTATAATATCGACGGCCACTTCGCCTGGGTACCCAGCAATGCCAAACGCGGTATGCCCGACTGGCTCGATCCAGATGCTCCCCTTCTCCCTCGCATGCTGCAGAAAGCTGGTTACCGAACTGCGCACTTCGGAAAGTGGCACCTCGCTAATAATATGATACCGGACTCCCCTTTACCGGGAATTTATGGTTACGATGCATACGGAGCGTTCAACTGTGCCGGAGAGCAGATGCCCGTTCATGAAGATTCCAAGCATACAGTGGACTTTATCGAAAAGTGCCATGCAGAGAAGAAACCATTCTTCGTCAATCTATGGATACATGAACCTCACACACCTTTTCACACCGTCCCTAAATACCGTTGGCGTTTCCGCGAGCTTGAGGAGCGTGACAATATCTATGCCTCAGTTCTCTCCCATGCAGATGATCGTATCGGCGAAGTCCTCGAAACCCTCGACCGGCTAAAGCTCACAAAAAACACCCTGGTCATCTTCAGCTCCGACAATGGTCCTGCGCGTGCCGCTGGTCCTACCGACCTCACACTCATGCACGATACCGCTACAGGAGCTGGCTACGGGATCGGTGCAGCCAAAGGGATCACGGGTGGTCGAAAGGGATATAAAGCCGCTCTTTTTGAAGGCGGGATCGGAGTACCTTTTATTGCTCGCTGGCCGGGTAAAATCGCTGCCGGCAAGATAGATGACCAATCACTCATCTCAGCTATCGATCTGTTGCCAACTTTCTGTGAAATTGCCGGGGCCAAGTTTCCTAAAGGGTACAAGCCTGATGGCATCAGTTTAGTCAGCACCCTGAAGGGCGAACGATCCCCAACTCGGGAAAAACCACTTTTCTGGAAGATGCAAGCACGTTGGCCACCACCCAAAGACCGTCCTCACCATTGGGTTTCCTACGCAATCGTACATAAAAACTGGAAGCTGTTAGCCAACCGAGACTCAACCCATACCGAGCTCTATGACATTGCCAGTGACCCCCTAGAGAAGCAAGACCTCACTCAGTGGAAACCCAAGGTAACTCAACAACTCCTGAAACAAATTGATACTTGGAAGTCCACACTTCCCAAGGAACCTTCTGGTGACGTGTTCTCTATTGAGCGTAAAAGGTCCAAACGATAAAAATCTAGTCTTCAATTCGTGCAGAGCTTCCGCGACCTCCTTCTTTTGCTTGGCCTGGCTACTGCATTGCAATCCTCATTGTTTGCTAAGGATTCAGACAGAACCAAAGCTATACGACTCACACAAATCGAAGACCGACATTGGCTATTGGATCCAGAGGGGGCGCCATTTTTTGCTCACGGGATCACTCATGCAGGCACAAATCGAGCCAAGATCGATTTCAAACAACTCTCAAAGGCCTGCAAAGAATTAGGATTCAACGCCTATGGCTATGGTTGCCCAGAACAACTTCGCAACGATATGCCATTCATCGAGAGCTGGAATCACTTAGTACCCATCTCCTACTACCGAGGTAGAAATGGAGTTCAGTTTCTGGACGTATTTGATCCCAAAGTTCAGAACAAATTGAAGAATGGGGTTAGAGCAAATTGTGTTCGCAGTCGCGACAACCCCAATGTCATCGGCTACTGCTGGACCGATCTTGGTTCTTGGCCACTGGACAACCCCACAGGCAAGAACTGGGTGAGCTTCATCCGTGATCTACCCGAAACCGCCCCGGGTCGAAAAACCTACAAAAAGTTCCTAGGTACTTGGAAAGGCAACAATGATAAAGACCGTGACCTCGCCTTTTTAAGACTGATCGCTAAAAAATATTTCCGTGTAGTTGGTAGTACTCAACGTGAATTCGCTCCCGGTCGACTTGTATTCGGTGAACGTTTCGGATTAAGCATCCAGAGCAAATTTAATACAATTGTTCCAGAAGTCCTTGAGGAAATGCTACCTTATGTGGACGCAATCGCCATACAGCCTCCCTTTCGAGGAGGCTTCCCAAAGAAACAACTGGATGCAATATACAATAAAACCAAGAAGCCGATTATCCTATGTGACTTTGCAGTGCGCTTTAAGGATGGCGACAAGGATATTAGAAGTTGGAAACCAGAAGAGAATTCTATCGCCGCCGGTAAAGCCTACGCTGAGTATGTAAAGTCGGCACTTAATAGCAGCTATGTCCTTGGTGTATTCTGGTGTAACCCTGTCGATACGAGCAAAGGCTTCGGTAAAGAAGGCGTTAAGCAGGGTTTCTTTGGGCCTGAATTGACTGAGCGCGCAGGGTTGCATGAGGCAGTCAAAAAGCTAAATGCCTACAGAGATACAATAACACCAATTACTCGGCAGTAATTTCCCCTATGAATGATGGTTGCCAGCCCTGACCCAAGGGTTGACAAACCAATGACCGTCCCGAACTTAGCGAATATTTAAGAACTCAAATGAATTGTTCACTCCCACTAATTCTCCCTCTCTTGATGTGCGCACTCATAGTATTTTTAAACACGAGTGCCCAAGCCGAAAGACCAAACGTCATTGTCATTATGAGCGACGACCAAGGCGGTGGTGACTACGGCTTCATGGGAAACAAGATCATTCGCACTCCTGAGCTGGACAAAATGGCCAAGCAAAGTGGGTTGCTAACCAAATTTTACGTCAGTCCAGTTTGCGCACCAACTCGGGCAAGCCTAATGACTGGTCGCTACAACTACCGCACTCGCTGCATCGACACTTACGTAGGACGAGCTATGATGGATCCTGATGAAGTGACCATTGCCGAAGTCCTTCGAGAAGCTAACTACCGAACAGGGATCTATGGCAAATGGCATCTGGGTGATAACTATCCGATGCGCCCAATGGACCAAGGATTTGAGGATAGCCTAATTCATCGTGGCGGAGGAATTGGCCAACCTTCCGACCCCATAGGAGCAGAAGGCAAATACACAGACCCAACTCTCATCAAGAATGGTGTGGAGACTCCGATGAAAGGCTACTGCACGGATATCTACTTTGACGCAGCCATGGACTTCATCGAGGCAGCAACTCAAGAGAATAAAAGTTTCTTCACCTACATCGCAACCAATGCACCCCATGGTCCTTATCACGACGTACCGGAGGCACTCTATCAAGAATACCTAAAGGTCGATTTTCGACCGATCATGATCAACCCAAACCTCAACCCCGGCCGACTCAAGTCCGAAACGGATAAGCTAGCTCGTATTTGCGCGATGATTACCAACATAGATGAAAATGTTGGCCGCCTATTCAAGAAGCTCGACCAACTCAAAATTCGAAAAAATACCATCGTGATTTATCTTAACGACAATGGACCAAACTCCATGCGTTACGTAGGCAACATGCGTGGAATGAAGACCCACATCGATGATGGTGGAGTACGTTCACCACTTGTATTTCATTGGCCGAACAAAGTTAAAGCACGCCACACCACAGACGCTCTTTGTGCTCATATTGATCTCATGCCCACGATCCTCGAAGCTTGCGGGGTAAAAGCACCATCAAAACTGAAGATTGATGGTCGCAGCTTCCTTCCCCTCCTCACTGGCGAAAATTCCA
>CAXGXL010000291.1:0-5364 GCA_964013555.1 uncultured bacterium | reverse complement strand
GATGAAGAAACCAATGAGACCATTATCGCTGGTATGGGTGAACTTCACCTCGACGTTTATGTTGAGCGAATGCGACGTGAATACGATTGTGAAGTTGAAACCGGAGCTCCACAAGTAGCATACCGAGAAACAATCTCTAGGGTTACCGAGTACAACTACACCCACAAAAAACAAACTGGTGGTTCTGGGCAATTTGGTCGAGTTGCAGGGGTCATTGAGCCCAATACTGATGGCGATGATTTTGAATTCGTTGATAAGATCGTTGGTGGTATTATTCCGAAAGAATTCATTCCGTCTGTTCAGAAAGGCTTCAAAGCGTCGATGGACCGCGGTGAGTTCATTGGATTCCCCGTTCAGGGAATTAAGATTACCCTCAATGACGGCTCAACACACCCAGTGGATAGTTCGGACAATGCATTCCAAGCCGCAGCTCGTGGTGCATTTAGATCTGTCTACATGGATGCGAAACCACAAGCGCTTGAGCCCGTTATGAAGGTATCGGTTGAAGGCCCAACCGAATTTCAAGGCGATATTCTCGGAACTCTAATGCAACGTCGAGGCATTGTACAAGGGACCACCGAAGAACAAGGATTCGTAAGAATCGATGCAGACGTGCCTCTTTCAGAAATGTTCGGATACGCAACCGTTCTACGTTCTTCTACTCAAGGAAAAGCAGACTTCACTATGGAGTTTTCACGATACGCCGTGGCACCAAATGAAGTAGCTGAAAAACTTCGAGAAGTTTGGCTTGAGAAACGTGCTAAAGGAAGCAACTAGAAATTGTCTCTAGCTTAAAGAGCAAGTGATTAAAAAGCCCCTCTACTGCCACAGTAGAGGGGCTTTTTTGTTTTTATTTTAGCAGTGTATCCAAAGTAAGAACGACGCCCTTCGCAGGAACCTCGACCAAGTGCTCTACCTCTCCAACGAGATCACCGGGTTTTTTGGTCATAGCCTCACCATCTTTGTCCAAACGAGCCAATACCCGAACTTTGCCAGCCAGACTTCGACCAGGAATCATAACGTTAGCGCCTGTAAGCTTAAACGGAATCGGGAACTTCTTGGGGACTATCAGCCGCGCAACTGCAATAGTCCCGCCGGTCGCTGCATTCCGAGCGATAAGAAAAATAGGATCACCTTCTTTCGCTTTTGACGCAAGTTCAGCAGACACATCAATCTGCCCTTCTATTTCACCGTTAGGCAAGGGGGGTAACTTACTGGCAATGCCAGAGGCGGGATTAACGAGAGTATCCTTTTTCTTTAGGTCAACCGACTTCGACTCATCGGAGCTCGTGCAAGAACTCAAGGGCATCGCGAAAAGACAAAAACACAAAATAGCTCGGCGCATTTACATATCCTTTGAATGATAGACAAAAATAACTCATTGGCATCAATTGAACAACTCAAGCAAGCTCATTTACTTTTCATTGCACGCAATGCAAAATCCAATCGGTCATTTCCCCAAAAATGCTCCCCATCCACAAAAAAGGCAGGCGCTCCAAAAACCTTTCGTTCAACAGCTTCCTCCCCATTCACGCGGAGTCGCTCTTTATTCTCTGGAGAGGTCGATTGCTCGAGGAATGTTTCCACGTCCAAGCCCAGGTGGGCCACAACCCCACTTAGAACATCGACCTGGGAAATATCGAGCCCCTCTCCCCAATAGGCACGAAAAAGGGCTAAATAAAACTCGCGTCCTTTGCCTAGAGTCTGTGCAGCCAATGCACAACGCATCGGTAAAAGCGTATTAATAGGAAAAGGAGTCCCTTCAGTTGGCAAACACAATGGAACTCCTAAGTACTCCCGCCATCGCCGCAAATCTTGGAGCATATAAAGAGCTTTGGCTGGAACGGAAGCAGGCATCACATTTCCCGTGGCTTTAAACACGCCACCCACCAAAAATGGTTTGGACACCACGAAATCCCCTATTTCCTTCCAACTATTCTCCAATTGCACAAGAGCCAAATAAGAATAAGGGCTCCCAACATCCCAATAAATTTCTAGTTGCTTCATAGCCAAAGACTATCAACTTGAGCGTATGCATGCCATCGCTGTTTCTGGTGATGACGCCGCGGGGCACAAAGCTACTTGAGCTATTGGATTATCTTCCTAGCTATTAACTCCTCCCGCAAAGAAGCTCCGTCAATAGAGTCCCCTTTATAGAATACCCCAGGTTCTCCAACTGGCGCATCGACTCGTACCCATCGACCGCCGTCGTAAGCGACTCCAGACCACAGATGGTTCCATTCACCCTCAGGAAGGTAGAGGTCGATATGCGTGTCTCTCTTGTTGGTTACCGGTGCCACCATGAATTCACTTCCCAACATCCACTGAAACTCTAACCCAAGCACCTCGAGATCTTCAGGAAATTCAAGATAAGGGTGCCGAACCACAGGGTACCCTTTCTCTTGGGCCTCAAGCATTAACCTCTTACGATAAGGAGCTAGGGCCTGATAAACCTGTGCGAAACGCGCAAAATGTTTCAAAGTAGTATGGTTTGAATAAAACTGAAAATTCTGGTCTGGCTGATTCCCTTCATGAGTTCGGTAAACCGCCGTGAAGGCATTTGCTTCTGCCCACCGTAAAAAGAGCTTCTCTTCGCGACGAATCCCAATACCAAACCGTGAGGCGGTCGTATACCCGCCAATATCACTGTGATTCAAACTGATTCCAGACAATCCACCTGAGAGCAGCCCGAGGATAGAACTCTTAAAACCGTCATGCCTATCCCATGTGACATACTGATCTCCCTCCCAAAAAAGCGTGCTATAGCGGGGGCTGCGGGTATAACCACCGCGGTTAAAAAAGACGATATCCCCCTCTCTTCCCGCTTCTCGAATTGCTTCGCGATTCACCTTGGCCCAATCCTCAGTGTACCGATTGTGATAAGATGCCGCATCCTCAGACGAATGTAATTTCGCATCAAAGGGAAGAGACTCGGAAAAATCAGCCATCCAACCAGAAAATCCCTTTTCAATAAGCTCCTCTTGGATAACGCTCTTGAACCATTGAGTGGTTTGTGGATTCGTTAAATCCAACATAGCTGCATCGAAGACCGTTCCAACAACAAAATAAGGATCGCCGTTATTCTCCTTAACCAACAAATCCATATCAAGCGCCTCTTGCAAAAGATTGCGACTAGAATTTTCTTTAGAACTTGCATCAACCAGATAAGAATTTACGTAACCCATTATGCGAATATTGGCATCCTCCAAATCCGACCGCAGATTGTCCCAACTGTGGTAATGTTCTTGATCTAATTCCCAATTCCACCACAGCTGTGAACCAAGAAGAGTACTGCGCCTACCAACCCAATCCTGTATCCAAAAAGCAGCAAGCGGAGTATTGTACTCCTCTAGCATCGCCCAATAATGATAGAGGGCGTTTGTTCCCCCTTGCATGCCAACGATAGCACCTTCATTGAACCAATCAGGTAGCGCCGGCATTCTCCCTGAATATTCGGTATAACGCTCAATCAACTCTAAGGGGCTCTTTCCATAGAGAATTCTCCCAACAACTCTTGGTGATTGCACCACAAGCTCTACAGACTCAGGGTCGGATAAGTCAAAAATGGAGTATTCGGAACTTTCAAGAAAGAGACTTCGCCCTAGCGACGTTAAATAGTGAGGAATAGAAGCATAACTTGTATATGCATCGCCCCCAGAACCGGAAGACATTAGGTTCGCCAAAAAAGTCATCGGCTGGCGGCCTCTTCCCAGGCCCCCTTCCTCGGAAAGGATTGGCACAACATGACCTTTTAGATCAAAGTGTGAGAACTGCTCACCAAAACCAAAAAAATGTTCGTCGGCGAAAGAAGAGTAGACCAATTTCGTTTGATTGTATTTATCCGTACAATTTCCAGTTACACAATCGCTGTCCCACAAAATGGTTTCGAACTGCAGATGCCCCTCATCAGTCTCTCTAAATGCAAAAATATAATAAGCATGAGAGGTAAACCACGAATTGAACAATCTGCCACCGATATAGAGGGCCCCATTATGGGTCACCAAAAAGCTCACGGTCTGAATAGACAAAGACTCAATAACTTCCGAACGAATCACAAAAGACCCACGACTCTCATGGGCATCAAAATCGCTTTGCTGTCCTCGAATAAAAGCCTTCCCAGGTATGCTTGCCCACAATTCCCGACTAGGCTCATCCTGATGATAAACTCGCAAAGCGCCATCCAATAACGTATTCTCCCAATGAATCAGAAAATCTCCAACGGAATATTCAACGCTTGGAACCCAAGAAAAAACCCTATTTTGCCAGCCAGAAGCACTCGAATTGCTTAAGCCACCAACACCGGCCAGTATTACAACCAATTGACACAGATGTTTGTTCATTAAATCTCAACTCCTCGATTCCTTTATATAGCGAGACAATTACCGACCCTTGAGTAGATTACAAGGCGTATAATCTCAATAAGATAGAAACAAAATAAAAAAATCGACGGTGTTTTTGAATTCCCTCGGCCACAATCATGCCGCAAGGAGCTACAATCTAATGGGAAACCAGCTATCGCCTAGATCTCAAACGCCAGATTCGAGTGGCTCCAAAGTGCTCCAAGAACCTCAGTCCCAAAACAAGAGACTGCTTTAGGAGCCCATTATTCTAATAATCTTACACCTGGTTTTCCAGCCACAAAGAGCTGCGCTAGAAAGCTAAACATCCAGAATCACATTGAAAATAGCAGTATCCACCGCACTTCCGCGAGTCATTCGCACCGTGATTTCCCAATGCCCGGGCATATGAAAGAGCATTCCGCTCGCAGTCCATTGTCCGCGCTGAATGCTCGTTAAGGAGGGGAGCACATTCATTCCATGATTGTGCGCGGGCATGCGAGCATCGACCTCAACCAGAAGTTCTTCCGAAGACTCCTCTAACTCCAAAACCGAGACCAGAAGCTCGAAGTAGTCATTAAGCGGAATAGGATCTGGAACCACCGTGTACGAAACTTCAAACCCACCTTGTGCACTCCTTTGAACCCGACTTAGGTCTGATTGCTCACCGAAGCCCCTCGCCGGCTTACCGGAATCAGCACCTCCGCTCCCACAGCTAAGTATCCCTGCCACAAAAATCGCGAATAAAGTCAACGTTTTCAAGTCGCGCTCCTCCTAATGCTCAAGGCTTGCATATTCAAAAGCGACTTGCCTAGCTTGTCAAGAGGCCCCTCAAAATGCCAGATTGACCAATTTTTGCTATCTAGATAGCCTCCTCCAATGCCGGTTTGCCTTTCCCACCCTCGGCGACTACCGAGAGGCTCACTTCTACCACTATGGACGATTCTTTTCGCACTAACGACTTGTACTCCCCCCGAGGCTAAAATCGACTTCAATTCCGAGCAAGTTCATAGAATTCTTGCTCACT
>CAXGXL010000290.1:0-5365 GCA_964013555.1 uncultured bacterium | reverse complement strand
GCTCATGCAATTGATGGGAGATCCGCGCTCGATCGTCATCTATTTGTTGATTCATGCTAATGATCCCACGTCCCAAACTTCCCAAAAGACCGGTATTGTCCTGCCCGTAGGTTGAAAGACCAAGGGTATCATGAGCTACAACCAATTGCTTTAATCGTAAAAGTGGAAAAACAATCGAGCGGCGTAGGAAGAATAACCCTAGAACGAGAATCACGACCCCGGCCATAACGAGCCACCAAAACAAAACTCGATTCACCTCAAAAACATGCTTCACTGTTTCATCGAGAGCACGAGCCACCGCAATCGTTCCCTGCTTGTCGCCCGCATAAAAAGGCAGACAGAGAAATTCAAACCCCTTTTTGAGCCTCACCTGAGAATAGATACGTTTCGGGCACTGAAGCGAAGATGGAAAACTCCCCCACTGAAACACCTGCCCACCAAGCGAATAACGAACCAAAAAACCTTGCTCAAGAACGTTTTTCCTTAGAGCTCGAGCGTCGTATTCGTATTTCTCTAAAGTAGAGACACCTTTCAATCCTATCGCCAAATGTTGCGCCAGCCGCACCATCTCCGCAGATCGATTCGATGCATACCTCTTCTGTTCCCAAAAAACGAAACCAACATCGAAAACCACCATCCCCATGATGATTGCGCCTGCCAATGCAAAGGCCATTCGAATAGAAACGCTTCTCATTACCCCATAATACCCAATAAAAAGTAACTGATCTTTTCACCAATGCTACCAAACGTTGCTGGTAAGAGAATACACTGCAGTGTCGCCAAAACTAGAAATGGACCAAAGGGAATCGCATAGGCCGGGGGAACCCAATCATCTTCGAAAATTGAATCCTCCTTGGTTGAACTGCTTTTCTGCGCTTGATGGCCAGAGGTAAATAAGCGCATAATAATTCCGATAAAAGCCCCCTGAAATGATGAAAGCAGAAGAATATTAAGGGCAGAAACTGGCCCCACCGCTAAGCCAATTAGAGCCAATAATTTCACATCACCAAACCCTAGACCTTCCCGCCCGGTAAACTTCTCGAAACACCAGCCTACTGCGAAAATAATACCAGCGGGAATCAGTCCCAAGCCGGATGAAAGGAGGGTCATAGAATCCGAAAGGACAACGCCCCCTAATACCCAGAGCATCATTGGAAACACTAATACATCTGGAATAATCCAGTGATCGATATCAATAAATGCGATTACCACTAACGTGGCACTTAAGGGCAGCCAAACCAAGAGCTCCCAAGAAAGACCAAATCGTACCCAAAACGCAGCCATCAATGCCGCCATGACGATTTCAATAAGAGGGTATCGCGGAGAAATGGGCACCTTGCATACCCGACACTTCCCAAGCAGAAGTAAAAAACTCAGGATGGGTATATTATCGTGCCATGGAATCGACGTGTCGCACTTAGGACATTTAGAGCCCGGACGCACCACCGATTTTCCCTCAGGAAGCCTCACAATTACCACATTGATGAACGAACCAATGCAAGCTCCCATTGCAATAACGTATATCAAAAGGAGTTCTCTTAGCAGGTCCTCTTCAATCATTCCCACTTATACCAAACCCTCCACAATATTCCGAAAAAATCTAGAAATTCCAGATTTTTTTGGTTTTCTGTTAAAGTAAGCTCAGGATGGAAAATTCACCGAGCCCCTCCCTCAAAAATACACTAGCCACCAGCGGACTCTATCTTGGGCTAGGAATTGCTCTCGCATGCAGTTTAATGGATGGTAGCTCCACTCACATCCCCGCCTTTACCTTACGGCTAGTATTAGTAGTCGCGATCTTCGTTTTTTGGCCCCGGCGTCGTGTTATATGCCGGCAATGGGAACTTTTTACCCCTGGACTAGCACTTCTTAGCATCATGGCGGGGCAAGCCATGTCCAGTAATATTGGCCTCGCAATCCAACCTTCGGTAACCGCACTTGTTTGCATTGGATTATATCTCTGCTTGCTTTACACTGAAAAAAACTACGCGGAAACACTCTTAAAAATGGCCTTGCTAATAGGCTTAGTTCACAGTGGATGGGCTCTCTATCAATGGATGACTGCTGGTGGGAGAGCTAGTGGCGGTTTTTTCAACCCAAATAACCTGGCGGCATTGCTGGTTCCTCTTATTGTCGTAGCGCTTTACGAAGGACTGCAACATAGGTCACTAACCCAATGGCTTTTATTTTCAATAGCTACACTATTGGGTCTCGGACTTGCCTGCTCATCCTCTCGCAGCGGTTATATTGCTTTGGGGTGCTCACTTTGTATTCTACTCGTCTCGCATCTGGGAAAACGTGCTCTATTTCCCATTCTTTTGTTGGGAGGCAGTATCGTCTCGGCTCTCGCCTGGCGACAATTGAATCTAGAACACCAAGATCCCTATTCTCTTAGCCGCATCGCTATTTGGCGTGAAAGCATTGCCTTAGCTTTAAAGCACCCATTCGGCGTAGGACTTGGCGAATATCATCGAGCTATGCAAACCCAAGGAGTCCCACTACCAGGTTGGGTTCAATACCCCAAAATAGCGACACAAGCCCATAGTGAACTAATTCAAGCCTGGGTCGAAATAGGCTGGCTTGGGCTGATTACAATACTCTCCTGCCCTCTATCAATAGGCCTGGCTCTCCACCATCGCCTCCAACAAAATCGCCCGATAGCCCGTGATCTGGCTCTCCTCGTCAGTTTTGCTATTCCCGCACTAGCATCCGTAACGCTGCATGTGCCCATCATTGCTGCATTAGCTAGCATCTGGGCTGCGGCTGTATTTCGAAACACTCCACGGTTCGGACCGGTAACGTCCTTATCTCTTGGCGGATCACGAGTACCTTTCGTAGGAATTGCATCTTTTGCCGCGCTGCTCACCCTTGTCCCGATCACCGTTGGGCATTACTTCAGTAATCAAGCTGTCGCTCTACGAGCTGAAGGACGTTACCCTCAAGCCAGCCAAGCCGCCACTTTGGCTGCCAAATGGAATCCATGGAGTCTAGGCAATCACCTCTTACGAGAGAGCCTCCTTTTTCTAGTAAATGGAGATCCATACAAAGCGTCTCGTCAAGTGGCTGAATTGAGTCCGCGCTTCCCCAAAGATCCACGCCCCTTCAAACGCTCTATTTGGTTATTAGATCAAACTTCACCTCAAGAGTTGCCGCCCCACCGAAAATCGGAAATGAAGATTCAATTGCTCCATGAACTAAGCCTTCGAACCCCAAAAGACGCGTTGGTTTGGAAGCAACTCGCCACGCTCTACTTGGCCTCATTGCAAGAGAACAAAGCCACCAACATGCTAGAGAGATGCCTTGATGTGGAACCTAAGTGCGCAGATTGTTTGTCCATGCTTGCCGATATTTACTCTCGCCAAGGCGAATTACCGAAAGCAAAAAGACTAGCGCGAATGGCCATTGATGCCGATCTACAATCCCCCAAGAAAATCAACGACCGTCATTCAAAAATATTGTCTCTTTCTCCAAAGGCAAGGAAAATAGTACTTAGACTAGCCCCATAGGAATCATGAAAGTATTTATTGTACCCTTTTTACTAATGGCTCTTCTCTCTCACCTTAGCCATTTACGCTTGCTCGAAAGTCGACAAGTGGTAGCCCCCCCCCTAGAGGAAACACTTCCCTCTATTCCGGCCCTTCAATTCGTGAGCCTCAACTACAACAATCTTGTAGCTGACTATTACTGGCTGCGCTCCATAAGCCATTTTGGAAACGATGAAATGCACCAAGCGGGCTACCCGAATCTAGGTAGACTCTTAGAGCGCGTAGTGTATCTAGATCCCTATTTTCAGAGTAGTTACTTTCTCGCAGGAACCGCTCTTACTATCGGTGAAAACGCAAATATTCAAAAAGCCCTTGAACTACTAACTTTCGGCCTACCCTACAGTCCAAATAACTTTAAGCTCCCCTATCTCCTAGGGTTTATCCAGTACTTCTATTTGAATGACTTTTCCAAGGCAGCAAAGTATCTGGGCCTAGCCGCCCAATTACCAGACTGCCCAAAACAAATTGGCCCATTTGCCACCCGACTAGCTGCGGAATCTGCTCAACCTGAGATAGGACTCGCATTGGTATCAAGCCTCTTAAAGACCATTACCGATGAAAAATTGCGGCAAACCTACCTCGAACGACGCATGCTACTTCAATTGGAGGTTGAGTTAAAGCAACTCAATCGCGCTATCAACGTGTACAAGAAACACTATCAACGTCTCCCCAAGCAACTCAATGAGCTACTACAGCCCGGAATTCTAAAGAGCATTCCAACTCAAGATCCCTTAGGAGGACATTATCTTCTTGAGCCTAATGGTACCATAGGAACCACTTCTGAAGCCCGCCGTCTCAAACTATCCACCCAATTCAAACAAAAGATAAAATGACCCCTATCATTCAACTCAACAATGTGCATTTTCAGATCAAACCCCATTTTTGGAGTCGCTCATTTGAAATTCTTAAGGGCGTATCCATGCAAGTCCCCAAGGGAAGCCTCTATGGTTTTCTGGGACCCAATGGAGCCGGCAAAACCACTACTCTCAAAACAATACTTGGACTTCTCCAACCTACAAAAGGACATATTTCCATAATGGAGGGTAGTATTAAGGACCCAGTAATCCGCCAGAAAATAGGCTTCACACCCGAACACCCTGTTTTTCCAGAACACCTTTCAGGTCAAGAATTCGTTTTACAACACGCGCTGCTAGCGGGCCTATCTCGAAAGGAAGCAGCCGTCGCCGTCGATAAAGCCCTCGAAGAAGTCAATCTTCGAGATGCCTCCAGACGAAAAATAAGAACTTATTCCAAGGGAATGCTACAACGCACCGGACTCGCACAAGCATTGATAGGTAAACCGCAACTGGTTCTCTTCGACGAGCCCATGGGTGGGGTCGATCCCGTAGGACGTAGAGAAATCCGAGAGATCATGCTCCGCCTCAAAGAAAAGGGTACCACTGTACTTTTTTCAACTCACATCTTACCCGATGTGGAAATGATCTGTGACTATGTTGGAATCCTAGTCAACGGGGAGATAAAAAAAACCGGAACGCCCGAAGAGCTAAGGTCGGAACTCCAAAATAAAATAGAGTTGGTTGCCCTCTTTGACGAAAAGCAGAGCATAGACATGCTCCAAACCCCGCATTCTATACAAGGACAACAAGTTGTCTTCCATGTAGAATCCTCAAAGAAAGCAAATGAACTTATAGATAAATGCCGAGGCCTCAATGCCACAATCCATAGTGTGGTTCCGCTTAGTCCCTCTCTAGAGGACCTCTTTATCACCGAATATAAAAATATGCAGGAAGGCGCAGAAAATGCCTAGACTCCCCTCTTCACTAAGATGCTCCTTAGTCATCGGGTACAACACCTTTCTC
>CAXGXL010000289.1:0-5366 GCA_964013555.1 uncultured bacterium | reverse complement strand
TCATGCATACACTGGTAGACCCCGATTGGTCGGGGGGGAACTAGAACCCCCCAATTTATAGGTCAACGTAATTCATTCTCGCTTCACTTCACGTGGAATGGGTTAGCTGGAGATCTATTGATGCAAGGAGGTAACTAAGTTAAGAAATGAAATGGTGACCATGGTATCGAAACGCGAAAAAAAACGCCTAGCTCGAGAGGGGCTTAAGCGCTTAGGCTCCAATCCCAGCTGGCAAGCAAATTCCCTGCACGATCAATCGCCTCAAGAACAATTGCGGCAATTGAACCAAGACATACGAACCGATTCTATCTACGAGCCGCAAAAGAAAAGCCCCTGCCCTGAATGCTCAAAAATTCGAGAAAGCTCAGCCGACGAAACAGCTCTCTGCGAGACTCACTTGAAAGATGTAATGGGTTTCTAGCAGACGATGGTATCTTCTTCTTCGTCGTCGTAAAAGTACTTCGGCTGAACTCGATAAAGAAGCTTCTTAGACAATTTTTGTTTTTTTCTAGAGTCCACCTTTTGAGGATTCCGAGTACCAATCCCGAGGCCAATGGGCTGCTCAGGCTTTGCATTGCGAGAACCAAGTGATTTGCTAGTCTGATTGACAACCTCTGCTCCAAACTCGCGATTTCGGGCAAAATCGTCTCGCTTGCGATGCAAAATGGATGAAGCGCGAGTCATGATTTTAGGACGATTAGGGTGAGCAATTCCCGGTCGATTGTCGATCACTCCGTCGGGATCCTTACCGATGCGAGCTAAAAGCCGGGCGGTGAAAGATGATTTGACCATAGTCAGGATCCTCAAAATAAACGGGTACTTAGCTTCATTATCGGCCCATCCCGCAAAAAGTTTCCTCTTGGGGGCAATTTTTTTTTAATAGATCGACCATCTAGTGGGGAAATAGAGAAAGAACGAACAAAACAAACGCTAATTCAAATACTTATAAAAGCTCTTGGCGTGAGTGAAGGCGACTTGATCTGCAGAAAACCTATTCGCAGGAATCCGATTTATTACCCTCAATTTTGACCGCACCAACAATATTTCCCGGGCCCACGAAATCCGTAAAATCCTCTGCCGTACAGGTAGGAAGAGCGGAATTGAAGGAAATCGCTATATTCCCCCCAACACTTCGGAGTTTGCCCATTCCGAAATCAGCCAATTTGTTGTTGTTTCGAATCAGAATATCGCCGCCAATCTCTTCAAGAGAAGCAAATTCAAAATTCTCCAGAGCCCCAGTATCCCAAATCCACAAATTTCCGTCTATTCGGCGTAAATTCTCTAAGGTCAGGGTTGAAACAGCCGCCCCCGCGATCACAAGATTTCCTTCAATTCGGGTATATTCGTCCACGTTTTTGATATCGCTATAATTCTCAAGACGCGCATTCCCTTGGTAAATGAGATCCTCCGCGCAATAAGTCGTCCCCTCGAGTCCCAAAGCTTCATACGCAGTCGGACCGCAAATCAAGTAGCTACAGTCACTGCGACAGGCCCCTATTCTTGAATCACTATTATTGTCGCCATCGTCACAAACTTCACCAGATTGCAGAACACCATCCCCACAAGTTTCCCAAGCAACGTGATCCTCCTGCAGCTCGGCAGAATTTTCCCCTGGTAGGCTACCGCAACCAGCAACAAGCGTTACTACCAAGAGGTTTAGTACAAACTTTACAATCGGAATATGATTTTTCATCGGTAAAGGTTTTCTTGTGGGGCTTAGAAAGTTGGACGCCACTTAACGCCTCTTTTGTTGATTGTATAGCCCAAACAATTCCAATAGCCAAAAGATGGCATTTTTTTGGCCAGCCCAACTAGCAAAAAGCCCGCTTTGGGATCGACCTGGAGCCGTTGGTGCAGAGCCTTTGAGTCGAAAATTCCCCCAAAACCTGAGAGCACCCTGCTCTCAGATTCCCCCACATATGTGCCTTCGCTCCCTCCAAATCTCACCTTTTTGGCCTCCCTTTTATATACCAATCACGGTTTGTTTTGCCTATTAAACGACTTCCGGCGTAAGAAACTCCATTTTATCGGTTGCCAAAGTCTATGGGCCAGGATAGCTGACCCGAAATCCCTATGATGGAAACTCAATGAGTTTTCCGCCACTAACCTAACTTTCTATTGAGGTAATCGCCCATGAAGAGGTCATTCCCGTCACTTGTACTTAGTTTGTGTATTGCACTTTTCTCAACCTCAGGTTTTGCAGCCGACGAAGGCTCCAGCTCTAAAGTAGCTAAATCCAAGACGACAAAAGCAAAACCAGCCACTGAAGCTGGGAAATGGGAGACTCTCTCAACAGACGACGGCTTCACCACCAAGCGTAAAAGCGTATCTGGCAGCAATATTTTTGCATTCCGAGGCGAAACTGTAGCCAATGTTTCCATTGCAAAGATACTCACTATTTTCCTTGATCCAAAATCCCGACCCAAATGGGTCAACATGTACGGCGGCGATGCTAATCTCGAGAGTAAAACAGATTCAGATCGCATTTACTGGATTCGGTTCAACACCCCCTTCCCCACCTCCGACCGAGATTACGTTCTTCACGCGAAAGGAAAGGCGAATCACGACAAGAAGGTCTACACAACCACAATAGAGTCCGTAGAGCATCCAACAAAACCGGAAGATGACTGCTGTGTTCGCGGCTATGCGTATGGTACATACTACAGATTTGAAGCGCTTCCAGGAACCAATCAAACACGCGTAGAGGTAGAAGTTCATACCGATCCAAAAGGATGGATTCCATCATGGCTTACCAACATGATTCAAAAGAATTGGCCGAAAAAGACTCTAACTTCCTTGATTCGTGAAGCTAGCAAACCCGATGTTCAACCGCATTCGGACTACGTCGATTGGAATTAATAAAAGAGCTGAGTGCGCGGGCCCAATAGGTCAAAACCCACGCTGAGGCTGAAGCGCCCCACCCGAAGCCCGGCTCCCTGACTGACCTAATATCTCGGCAATACGGCTGTCTTTACGGCGAATTCCCATGACATGTTCGAGTAATATGGGATGAGCTTCTTGGGGGGTACTCAAGATCATCGTTCCAGTTCCCAACAAAATTCGCTCGAGTAGATCTGGCATCGCTTTATCCCAACGCACCAATTCTGGTCGATAACGCTTCACTTTACCAAAAAGGCCATGCCGGTGAACAATTTCATGCGGCTTAAACTCCCAGTAATTCACCCGGGTATGCAGCCAAACAAAAACAAAAATAGCACTAAATGACGAGAACATGGCCCAATAAAAATGGCCATTCATTTCTGGCTTAAGAGCGACGACCCACTCTTCGACGGTCTTTAAAAGTCCCAAGTGCATTAGAATAAAGCCAAGAATTCCAACCAGCAAAATGACAACCAATGAACGATCTTCACTAAAGTCAAAGGAAACAACGATTAAATTAAAAATGAAGACCCCACACCAGATCGTGCCCAATTGATGAGGTAGCAGTACCTCCGCGCCTAGAGCACATCCTAACGAAGTCAGCCACGTCATATAGAAAAAAACGACTTTCGGAAGAGGCCGAATAACGACACTAATATCATCTCGCACATGGTTTGTAGTTGGAGTTCGTTCCATAAGTCCTCGCTTTGTCATGAGAGCCTAGCCTTTTTACGACCAAGGCCTACCTGCAGCAAGAAAATCACCGAACAAAACTTCCGACGTCACCTATTTGCGCCCCAAAAAATAAACTCGCTCGCTTGGGCAAGGAAATAAGGAAATAAGGAAATAAAACAGGCAAGAGGCAACCCGGCTCCAACCCAAAAGTAATTGTGCCACCAAAAACTCGAGAGCCGGATTGCAATTGGGCACACGTGCCACCACACACGTACGTACCCAATGAGACCGGAGCTTCGATACCGCACCAACGAAATCGTCAATACGGCTAAAGTCCTGTCTGCCAAGACTTTATCGTCGAGTTCATGCGACTGTTGCGAGAAATGCACCAAGAAGAGAGCACACTTGGGCTGAAGGTAGGCGAGTTTATTAACGAAAACTGTAAAACCAAGCCTGCTCTACTGGTTCTGCAGCATCCAATCCGCACGCACGCAGCGCAAGTACTTTTGCTCGCGGTTCTTAATGGTATTGTTGTAATGTTCCAAAACCTCGACCTCTGGAAACCGGTCGCTGTGTGTAAAGTACACTTTCTTCGGCAGTCGCGGACCATGAAACTCAACACCAACTGGGATTTTTTTCTTCGCCAAATAGCCCCTAACAAATCGTACACTAGCATCCGCACAAGGAGCTGAAGAGCGCCACAACCGTGCTCCGCCAATCAAAGAAGCCTCCAAATTCTCTCTCGATGCTCCTCGCTCCTCCATTGCACCAATTAACCGAGTAAATGCAAAGTGTCCGTACTCCTCGGCTAAGAACCTTGTAGACTGATCGAGAAATGAAAGCCCGGAAATGGGAATCATAAAATGGACCATTCCCGCTAGAGAAGAGCTTTTATCTCTCAAGCATACGGCAACCGACGTTCCAATTACCGTCACCAAGACTTCTTCGGCTGCTCCAATCGCAAACTCTCCTGGCTTCAATTTGATTGCCGTTCGGCATCGATACGAATCCCAATACCGAACAACTTTTTCTGAGGTAGGTAAGGTTTGCGGTGTGTATTCGTCCTCAACAAATGAAGATAGTGCTACTCCAGACATAGGCATCCCCCTCACAATGTAATCGTTTTTGTATTTCGCAGAGTGTAAAAGGCCTTTCGTTCTCTTACCTGCGGCTTAACGACGAATCCGGAAACGCGCTGAGATAATAGAAAATCACTTAACTACAACCTCTACCCGTATGCTCACATGCCACATCGGGTTACATCAACGGTTGGATGACAACCTTGTTTCATTTATCTCAAGATTCCCATAATCGGACACAAGAAAAAGAGTAGGGTTTATGCGAAATCATGAGCTTAGCGAGATGATCTTCCGGGCCCACAAGATATACAATTTTTGCACTTTCCAGCTAGATGAGATACTCCCAGAAGCTACGTCAAAACAAACCGGTCGATTAAGCTATTGATTTTGCGTCTTTGAAACTGGGGTACTACCACCTTCGAGCAAAACTGCCAGACTGCGCCTCATCTATCCAATCCAAATGAGGGTAACCTATATCCACTTAGCTGCAGGCTAGAATTCAGCAGAGCATTACCATCACACATACCCAAGTCTGAGCGCCTCTTTTTACGACGAATCCGTAATTGAGCTTTTCTCAACCACACCTGTCGAAAATCGCTGAGCTCACAAGCTTAAAACTCGATTGAAAGACTTTGTACCTCACAACAACAAACGTAAGGGACACAAAACTAGCAGCTAAATTGGTGCCCCCAAGTCACAAAGTCTCTGGCGGAATCAGTATCTGGTACCAGA
>CAXGXL010000288.1:0-5380 GCA_964013555.1 uncultured bacterium | reverse complement strand
GCTCTAGAATCTTCTCACTTACTAAGTCAGAGCGCCTTGCTACCTGGGTTGGGCCTTGATAGAGGTCCCCCATCGATAATCCTTCATCTAAGGGGAAAAAACGTGAACGTTCACGAATTCCAAGGAAAAGAACTTTTTCGCCAATACGGCGTTTCTGTGCCAGATGGCAGCGTTGCAAGAAGTGCCGAAGACGCGGAGCGAATCGCTAACGAACTTCCGGGCGACATCTGTGTAGTCAAAGCCCAAATTCATGCCGGTGGACGTGGCAAAGGAACTCTCAAAGAGAATCCACAGGTCCATGGCGTTAAGGTGTGCAAGAATGCCAGTGAAGTTAAATCCCATGCCGAGGCGCTTATCGGCAATACGCTGGTAACCCACCAAACCGGCCCTGCCGGCCAGAGCGTCAAGCAAGTCTTGGTCGAAGCCGGCTCCAATATCGCCACAGAACTTTATCTAGGAATGGTCCTGGATCGAGCTACATCTGAAGTAACCTTCATTGCGAGCACCGAAGGCGGCATGGATATCGAAGGCGTTGCCGCCGATACTCCCGAGAAGATAATCACCATTGGTGTTGACTCAGCGACGGGCATCCTCCCATTTCACACCCGTAAAGTAGCTTATGCTCTCGGACTCTCGGGCACGGCTGCAAAACAAGCAGGAAAAATAGCAACCTCGCTCTACAATCTATTTATCGGCTGCGACGCTAGCTTAGTAGAAATTAACCCCCTCGTAGTTACGCACGAAGGAGACGTGATCGCATTGGATGCGAAACTCAACTTTGATGACAATGCGCTTTACCGCCACAAAGATATATTAGCGATGCGTGACACAGCAGAAGAAGACCCGAAAGAAACCGCCGCAAAGGAAGCTGACCTCTCCTACGTCGCTCTGGACGGAAATGTAGGTTGTCTCGTTAATGGCGCCGGCCTCGCAATGGCCACCATGGATATCATCTCCAAGTACGGCGGCTCCCCCGCCAATTTCTTGGACGTAGGGGGTGGCGCAACTGCCGAGCAAGTTACCCAAGCCTTTAAAATTATCCTTGCTGATCCCAATGTAAAAGCCATTTTGGTTAATATTTTTGGAGGAATCGCCAAGTGTGACGTTATTGCTGACGGTGTCGTTACCGCAGCTCGGGAAGTAGGCATCAGCGTTCCACTCATCGTTCGCCTAGAGGGAACCAACGTGGAAGCTGGAAAGAAAATACTTGCGGAAAGTGGTCTAGACCTCATTCCCGCTGGAGATATGAATGACGCAGCTCAGAAAGTCATTGACGCGATAGGAGGCGCAGCATGAGTGTTTTGGTAGGTAACGATACTAGACTCATCGTACAAGGAATCACGGGTGGAGCAGGTTCTTTCCATGCTAGACTGATGATGGATTACGGTACCAATATCGTCGCTGGCGTCACCCCTGGAAAGGGAGGACAAAAATTCGACGCGAAGGTCCCAATTTTTGATTCCGTAGAACAAGCAGTTAAGGAAACCGGTGCTAATGCATCCGTCGTCTATGTTCCCCCACCATTTGCTGCAGACGCCATCTGTGAATCCGTCGATGCTAGCGTCGAGCTAGTAGTCGCAATTACGGAGGGGATTCCTGTGTTGGATATGGTGAAGGTTAAACGTGGGATGCAGGGCTCTCAAACCCGCCTTATTGGTCCGAATTGTCCCGGCGTGATCAGCCCTGGAAAATGCAAGATAGGCATTATGCCCGGCCACATCCACCAACCAGGTAGAATCGGCGTCGTCTCCCGTTCAGGAACCCTCACCTATGAAGCAGTTGGACAGCTCTCCGCTATGGGAGTTGGACAATCCACTTGCATCGGAATCGGGGGCGATCCAGTTAACGGAACCAATTTCATCGACTGCTTAAAGCTCTTTAATGAAGACCCCGACACCGATGGTGTTATTATGATTGGTGAAATTGGCGGCACCGATGAAGAAGAAGCAGCAGCCTGGGCCAAAGAGAATTTCACCAAACCCTTGGCGTCCTTTATTGCCGGAGCCTCAGCTCCTCCAGGAAAGCGAATGGGCCACGCTGGTGCGATTATCGCCGGCGGTAAAGGCAGTGCCAAAGACAAATTTGCTGCGCTTGAAGCCGCGGGCATTGTCACTACCGACAACCCCGCTGAGTTAGCAGTGGCATTGAAAAAGGCCATGGACGCAGCTTAATCAACCCCAAATTGGCACGAACAAAGTGAGTTTTGGTTATAGAGACTCGCTTTGTTCACCCTGGCTCTGCTCCCAATTCACAACTAGAATCCACCAACTAGTACTGCCTAAAGCAGATAACATATCCATTAGGGACACGATGGACAATTTATCCACGCCCCCCAAACTTTCGGTTACCTCCCACCCACTCCTAGCTCCTATCGTATTCTACTCCCGCTGGCCGCAGCCCCTAGGGCGCTACAAATCCAACGAATCCATTCTAGCTCTCTTTAACCTTTCAACAACCCAAGCTCCCATCACCCCTGGCCCCACAACGAAAGAGGACATTCGGGCTTTGTTGCGATCTGGCGGATTCAAACCATCGGGCAGAAACAAGCCAGCCTCAGAATACCTATTTAATTCGGTGCAACACACTAGGATTTCTCCCGAAACGAGCATCAATGCAGCGGTAGACATCTGCAATGCCGTAAGCCTTCACAGTGGACTCCCAATAAGCGTAATTGACGCTGACCGGGCCACGCGCAGCTATCGTATCGCTCTTTGCCCACCCCAAACCGAATACGTGTTTAATCCTTCTGGCCAGAGCTTAGATATTAGCAACCTAATCTGCTTACACGATACAAAGGGACCTTGTGCTAGTCCTGTTAAGGACTCGGAACGAACCAAGACCAATGCTGAAACGATGCACACCCTATCGGTCATTTGGGGTACACGTACTGACACAACGCGGACTCAAGCCGCCTATCAATGGTACTCGGAATTGTTACAAACCTACGGTATCACGCCCACGCCAATAACGCCTGAATAGGTATGACCTCCTAAGAGGCTCAATTTATACGCCTCCACGCCTAATTACCTGCCATTAAAAGAGCAAAGCCGCGGCCCTTCAAGAACCGTAGACCGCTTTTTGCTTTCGTTTAACTCTTGACAATTAAGCCTCGGTTAAGCAATTAGCAGCCATTATGATCCAGCGAACACTATCTATTGTTAAACCCGACGCGACTGCCGCCAAGCATATTGGCGAAGTTCTTACTACTTTTGAACAAAACGGCCTTCGAGTGGTTGCCTGCAAAATGACATGGCTCAGTCGAGAAAAGGCACAGCAATTCTATGCTGTTCACAAAGAACGGCCCTTCTTCGATGAATTGGTAGATTTCATGGTAAGTGGTCCCGTGGTTGTGAGCGTCCTAGAGGGCGAGAATGCCATTGCAAAAAACCGTGAGCTCATGGGTGCAACCAATCCAGCAGAAGCCGCTGAAGGAACGATTCGTAAGCGATTCGCGACGGACATTGGCCAAAATGCAGTCCATGGTTCTGACGCCCCTGAGACAGCAGCCGTTGAAATTGCTCATTTTTTCTCTGGCTTGGAAATCTACAGCGCACACCTCTAATACAAAGCGCGTATTCGACATTAACCGACAGCCCAATCGCCCAAAAGGCGATTGGGCTTTTTTTATGGGAAGCTCCCCACCTGGCCGAGCCAGATAGGATCTCCATTGACCTACTTAACCGTCGTAGGATCTTACTCGGCTACTTCTCTCGTTGGAATGAAGTGAGCCACCCTTTAATTGTCCGGCTGACCTGCCCCAATCGATGGTACGACGGTGTCCTAGAAAACTCACTCTTGGGTTCATAAGGCCCCGTAAGGTAGGGAACATACATCGTTCGGCGAAGAGTTGCTCCGGGACTCTTTTTAGAGCGCGCAACTCGATGCCACAGGCGGCCATCGTGAATGGTGACATCCCCGGGCCTTGTCTCTACCACGATTTCATTGGGATCCTCATGGTGGGAAATAAAATAAGGCTTCCGAAACGCCATGTCCCAAAAACCCTGCTTATGCGTACCTGGAATCAATCGCAAAGCGCCATCTTCCACGCTACAATGGTCAAAATGCACCCCTACATTCAGCATCTGCAGCGGCATCCGAAAATAAAAAAGGTCCCTTAGGCCATCTGTATGCCAGCCCAACCTTTGATAAGAACTCATTGGAACATTGAGATAGCGATTGACGACAACACCATCCTTTTCTTGCTCTCCAACCCTCGCATTTTGCCCAACCAAAAGCCGAATGGGCTCAAACCGCTTATCATTCACAAACTCGCTAATCGCTTCTGAAAATTGAGACGCAAAAGCAAACCGTTGCAAGAACCGTTGGCCTTGAGCATTCCTCCCCCAAAACAAAGGAATACCATAGACGAGCTTTCTCTTTTCTTCGATCCACCTTTCTTCGATCCTGTCTAGCTCATCAAGAACAGTTCTAAGTTCATCGCCAGACACAACCTCCTCAAAATGCAAGAAGCCATAATATTCCAAGAAACGCTTTTGTTGTACGGAGATTGATTCCCCAAGTCGGAACTTGGTTGTAATTGGTTCAACATCCCCAGGCACGCGAAGCATTGATGTGCCCTTTCGCCATAAGCTTCCCATCTAACGTTCCCCCGATATCGCTCTTTCTAAAGTCACGAGATGATTTTCAAGAGCCTCAAAACCTCTGGCATCCTTC
The DNA here is from genome assembly GCA_964013555.1 of uncultured bacterium. Lineage (GTDB taxonomy): Bacteria > Myxococcota > XYA12-FULL-58-9 > XYA12-FULL-58-9 > JABJBS01 > CAXGXL01. Next base: position 706 of record CAXGXL010000288.1, on the reverse strand, counting down.
TTCAACCGAGAGGCAATCGCTGTCCATAGGGCAGAGTTCAATTCAAACGAGAGATGCCCCTACCCTCTATCTTCCGCCGTAGTCATCTTCATCCAAGGTATTCGCCTCCCGAATTTGCCACTGCATCTTGCTGTGAAGATTCACCAAACCTGTCCCCAAAAAGCCGCCCACTAAGAGAATACCAAACGCAAGAAAAAGCCCCAATCGCCTTCGCTTCCATGACGCTACTTCCCGTCCCTGGCTCCTGTAGCTCTTCATCATCTCTCGAAGTACCTTCGAGTCCGCGCCCTGTTTCTCCGCAGCATCCACTGACTTTAAGACCGCTTCTTTGAGGTTCTGAGCAGTTACGAGCTCAGTCCAAGACCACACACCACCTAAAAAAGTGACCAACGCCATGACATAAGCTATCCGGTAAGGCCATCGACTCGGGACCGCCAGCTCAAGGGGCTCTGCTTCTTTAACCATGCATCACCTCTTTAATCCGTTTGATCGCCGTCGCCTTCCCACTTCGGTCATCAATATGAACTACGACTCCACAAAGCCAGGTATTCCCTTTAGCCACTTCATGCCGAAACCGTCTTTGGGTTCTAAAACCCTCGATTGCATTGGTTGTCTTCATTCCAATCACTGAGTCGTAGGGTCCAGTCATTCCGGCATCGGTGATAAAAGCCGTCCCCTGCGGAAGAATTCTCTCGTCCGCCGTTTG
>CAXGXL010000287.1:0-5387 GCA_964013555.1 uncultured bacterium | reverse complement strand
CTACTTCTATGCCGGGCCGAGTTTTGGGGACGAAGTTGGCTAGAGAGCCTATCCCCCGGGGATATACTGAAGATAATTGTCTTAGACGTCATCTACCGGTCCAAAAATGATTTCCTAAATACGGCATTGGTTCGACCACTTAGACATTTTCTGGAGTTAACAAGTGGTGTTTTGTGGCTCTTTAAGAGAAACTATTGAGGAATAGAGTGGCCCGTCGTTTTAGGATTCAAAGAGCGAAGCAGAGGTCAAACCTGATTGGAGATGGGATCTAGCGCGGAGTTAAGGGTGTGTAGTGTGTGTGGCTCCGGCGGTTCAGGTGGGGTTAGGTAATTGAAACGATGAATAAAATGCACGAGATTACATAGGCTCGCTTGTGGGTGAACCGAGGTCTTCAATGAAGTTTTGGGTTAGGAACGCGAATAAGGATTATTGGGTAATGGCGCAGGAAATTGCCCGACAAAATGGATTGTCTTCCACCCATCCAGATGTGGCAAAAATAGCGCATTACCTCAAGAAGAATCCCGAATGTGTTCGAGGCGGGCACTTGGAGAAAGCCGGAGTGTGGGATTCTCTAGAAATAGTTCTTTCTGAGAGCTGGATGGCTTCGGAGCTCGCGAGTGGAGTGCCTAGTGGTCACAGAGGGGCTATCGAGGCTCTAGAAGTGGAATCATCCAAGGCTCTCTTGAGAACTCAGCATGGTTCGAATCTTGTTCCCGACCTTCCAAAGGAAGTAACGGAGGAAAGAGTATCGGCTCTTATTAGGAATTCGAAAGAGGGCCACGAGATCGAACGACCTGACACCCTAGGGACGGTATTTCCTACCACGTCTCTTTCAACTCAGGAGTATCTTCGAGGAAAGACCATTACTTTGGTAACCACCGTTCTAGGCGATGGCTTAGGGGATTTGGGTTTGGGCTCTAGTCTAGCTCAACAACTTTGCGATGTCGGGGTGAATTTGGAGTTTGTGGTGTGCTGCTTGGACTCCGATAGAGCTAAGGTTCTTCGCACCATTGGGAACGTCAAAGCTACTATCAAATCAGGGCCACGAGATTTGATAGTGGCGGATGTTAATCCTATTGCGATGCCCAAGTGCGATCTACTAGGCGACCAAGATCTCGTTGAGCGTATGGAGCGATCTCATGTTGTAATGGCATTTCCAACTCGATTAAATCTTGAGGGCAAACGCCTTCCCGAGGATATTCGGCGAAATTTCTTAACGGTTCAAGAATGTGTTTCCACGGGGGAGAACATTCTTGGTTTGGGTTTGGATACCGGCGTGGTGGGGGAAAAGTCGGTTCGCCGGCTTGGGGTATGCCTTAGCAATATGGGACAAGTAGAAACGGACAATGTTGAGAAAATTGATCCAGTATTGCGGCGCCTTCTTTTGGGGGATTCGAAAGACATTGAGAACTTTCGGGAGTCGCATGTCTTTAGTGTGGGGTACGTTAAGGTACCTGAAGGCAAGCCCTCTTTAGTGAACCCAAAGCGGCTGGCTTTTTTGAGTGCCGGCCGAGGGTTATCCAAGCTAAACCCAACGAGGATCCTTCAAAGAGAACGGACTTTGGGTTTTGGGCGATTGGGGTGGCCTATGCGAGGTATTTCTCAATGCCTGGGACTCGTATCCCCCTCACTTGAGGAAGCAAGTGATGCCGAGATAAATGAGCCTCCCAATGAATGCAATCGCTTTTTAATGAACTTTATACGCTTGCTGGATGTATCGAGGACTTCAAAACAAGAATTGACATTGTTTTGCCCGAACTTTGAGCCGAAAGAGGTGGAATTGGAGTCCGCTCTAGTTCAAAGTGAAGGCCGGTTTAAACGCTATAAGGTTATGGTGGAAGGGGCCACAGTTTGGTTGGTTAGTGGGTACTCAAATCACAATGATTTTAAGAGATTGTTGAATGAAGCAGCATTAAATGCTGACATTCATTGTCGACCCGCCTTGATTGGTTGTGCAGGGGAGGGATCGTTGGCTGAGGTTCTATCGATTCAAAGTAGGTCAGAGCCAGTTATTCCTATTTATTCACCTCGATACGATTACCAAGAAACTAATTTTGGCAAGCTTGCACAGATGGGGAAGGGACCGGCGATGGAAGAGGCGATAGGAAGGGCATTGAATAAGATTTGTCATCTGCACGAAGTAGACGCTGTAGAGCCAGTTTGGGATGTGATTAAGGATACTGCAGATGAGATCGGTAAAGCGGTTCATGGTGCCCAGGACAATTCCAATTTCTTAAACCTTTTAGCCATACGGCTAAGAGAAATATTTGGGCCGACGTGAGTCGAACCGGAGATTTTACAATAAGGTTGGGAACGGAAGTGCATGAGGTTTGAGGACTATAGAGATGGGATAGGGGAGGAAAAAGGCGGTTCTAACTGGTTCGCGAAATGCGATTTCCTCTCTGACCAGAGTTAGTGAACATTGAACGATGGAGCTGGAGTCTTTGGGCAATGTTGGTTGAGGGGTTTTGGCCTAGGTATTCTTTGGTTCGATGCTACGATTCAGTTTTGCGGTAGGAGTCGTCGGATTGAACAAATCAACAAGAGAAAGAAACTCCTCGTGTTCGAGATTGCCCCCTTTTGGGTACGAATTGACCTACGTACTATTGGTTGCCATTTTCATTGGGATGGACGCTTTCGTTGACGCAGGGCCCTCTTCTCGGAAACCAAGCTTCATCATGAAGCGCACCTTGAGGGGTTGGCGTTTTGAACGTTTGAAGCGCTGCTCTTCTTTTTGATGGTACTGGCCCGAAGTTTGCTGGTGCATGGTGGCGGTATTGAATGGCGGCGTTAGTTTCATTGGCGACTCCTCTCCAGTGATTATCACTGCATTGCACTCTTTGTTGCGCGAATAAGAGGCTGGTAAAGAAAGGATAATCTTGTAATAGTTAGATTGATATCTAATAGCAGGGAATACTTTCTGGGGTATCGCGGAAAATCCATCTCGAACTTAGCAGAAACGACAGGCTTGGTTTGGCTCTGCGTTTGAATTTCCGGTTCCTTTTGGAAAAAACGCAAAGGAGAAAGTTAAATGACTCTCGGAGCGATGATTGTGTTTTGGGCTCTAGGAAGTTGTCATAGTTTCGACGGTGACTGTCTTGCTTGTCTGGAGCATTGCAAAGGGACAACTTGTTTATCCCGAGGTAAAACGTGTGTGTTTTCTGATTTTGAAGCTCAGGGCAGGCGGTCGGTAAAGGTGGGGAGGTGTTATCAGCTCGGCGGGAAGACTCACAAAGCTAATGCTAGAGGTGCCTGGATAACCAGTCCCCAAGGGTGCGGTGCATTGAGAAGACCGGAAGCGACTGAACCTTCAGTGCAATCCACCGAGGTGCGAGCCGTGGCGCCGCGGGGTGACTTGAAGGTGTTGAACCAATTCAACAAGAGGATGCTAAAAGCCATCAAGGACTGTAAGCGGATGGGCAATGATGCGTACCGACTCACCGAATGCTGGCAAAGCTCCTTTAGGGGATTTTTTCCTACGATCGGCAATGTGACCTTTTTGCCATCTCCTAATGGAGAAGACTCCCCGGTCATTGGCGGCGGTTCCTACAAGGCTCTTTTTCACGTTAGAGTTGGAAGGGAGGCAACGACTAAAGTGCTGAAATTGTTCTTCAGAGTGGCTTTGAGTAGAGTTGATCCTCCCGCAGTTCGTCAAGTTGAGTTGGATGCTCATATCAGGTTCGCCCATGATGGCAGTGTTGGCGAGCCAACCTGGCGCTTTGCGAAGGTGTTTCCAGAAGACCTGCGACCACTTAACCATAAAGTGGGCAATTACCCCGGTTACACGGAGGAGCTTGTTCAAGGCTCGAATCTCAAGGAGGTGGTTCTTGCGAAGGGCCGCCGAGCTTTTGTGGCTTTAACTTCTCTTCTAGAATGTATCAAAGTACGCCCGGTCCAGATCCTGCCTTCCGCTTCGGATGTGTTAGTCGAAGAAAGTGGCAGTATTGTAATTGTTGACACCGGAGAATTTCGTTCACCTCCAGATCCCGCAACCGATGGAAATTACGGGCTGAAACTTTTTAACAGAGTACGCTTGCTCTTTTGTGAGGTCGGGCAAGTTAAGAGGAGGTTTCAAGAGAACTGTTGTGACCATGCGCTTCGTCAGGATAAATGTTTTTCTAGTGAGATTCAGGGGAAGTGGGCTAGTGAGTTCTGGCGTAATGCGAATTGGGCTGATTTGCTGCTTGGACAAGTCCAATAACCGATATTGACGATCGCCTAGAGGTTGCTAAATGATTTTAGTCAGTTAGAAGCCCTTAAATTACAATTCTTGACCCTAACCCCTAAGTTCATGGTAACTTGCCCACGCCGCGGATCTACGCGGAGGAAAATTACTACAAGGAGAAGCAAAATGGCGCTACAAGCATTGTGCATGCCTATTCTGCCGGGCAAAAAAGACAAATGGCTTGAGATGATGAAGCAAGTCAATGAAGGTCCTATGCGAGACGAGTTTCGAAAATCTCGTGAGGACGCTGGCCTTCATGAAAGGACCTTTCTTCAACAAACGCCTCACGGTGACTTTATCATTCTTACTTTCGAAGGTGATAGCCCGGGTGAGGGTTTCGCGAAATTGATGTCAGAAATGGATGAAGATTTTGCGGCCTTTGCTCAAGACGTTCACGGTTTGGAAATGAATGGGCCACCTCCTCCAATGCCGGAATTGGTTTTCGATAGCCGAGAGTAACTGGTCAGTATCTGCGATCAGTAAGAAAAACTTCACTGAGGTCAAGGTGGCCTCAGTGAAGTTTGGTAGGCAAAGTCTACTAGCACCGAGCATATTCTTGAGCAGAGATAGCTGATTTAATTGTGTTTTAATCGGCAGTTCGCCAAGAGTCTTTGGGTGCTTCATTGAGAAGGACCATCAAAGAGGTCGAAGGATAGGAGCAAAGATGTCAAATTTCGTTAGCAGTGTACGCTTTAGGGTTAAACAAGGCCATCGCGATGAATTCGTGCATAAACTTACTACTTTTGAACTACCTGCAGGTGCGCGCGAGCACATCGTGGTTGAGACTGGTGACCATTGCTTTTGTACTTTTGTTCTCTGGGAGGAAGAGAAAGACTTGGTTAACGCTCGTCCTGCAATGATAGCGTTTTTGGATACTGGGCGTCATTTACTTGAAGAGCTCTCGCCTGAATTGGGGGTCACAGATCCTGTCTCTGGACCCGTGGTCTATAAGACCAGTTAGAGCAATTTGTTCTCTACTCGATGCACGGTCGCTTCTTGTTTATCGTGCTAATTGTGCTTAGCGGGGGTACTACGTTCGCCTATAGTGTAGAAGGTTAATCTTCGATTTTTGCTGGCCCGGCCTGCAAAAAAAAGAGATTTCGAAACAGAGCACTTATCAAAGAAGTAAAGATGTCATGCTGGAGGCGGTAGTGATAGGGCT
>CAXGXL010000286.1:0-5392 GCA_964013555.1 uncultured bacterium | reverse complement strand
TAGCGGGCTCACCGCGGTTGGGGATGTTAACGTTTAATAAAACGCCGGGCTCAGGAGGTTTCTCTAATGTAGCTTTGGCCAGAGTCGCGGCGAATGTGGCTGCCTCCTCAAAGTCGAGGGGGGAGGGAGCTGAGTGGTTTTGTTTGTCAGGCAAGACCAAAGAAAGAGCAATAGCGGGAATGCCAGCGAGGGCCCCTTCCATAGCGGCGCCCACAGTTCCAGAGTAAAGAACATCGTTACCTAGGTTGGGTCCATGATTGATGCCACTTATTACTAAGTGGGGCTTTTCGGGCATCAAGTGATTGAGCGCTATATAAACGCAATCGCATGGGGTGCCGTCCAAAGAAAATTCTTGTTTCGCGACTTCCTGCAGCCTTAGGGGGGTGTGCAAAGAAATAGCCTGACTGACGGCACTGCGTTCTCGGTCAGGTGCACATACCCACAAGTCTGCGAATTGACGTAGTTTTGCCCGCAACGATTGCAAGCCCGCTGCGGAGATTCCATCATCGTTTGCTAAAAGTACTATTGGACGCTTCATAAAGGAACCTCTTCGTTTCGAATAGGCAATTTACCCAAATACTTTGAAACCAAGAGTTGGACTCGATGCCTATTAGCTAAGTCCGAGACGAAGTTCTGGTCGGGGCGAAAGGATTCGAACCTTCGGCCCCTTGACCCCCAGTCAAGTGCGCTAACCAGACTGCGCTACGCCCCGACCAAGTGGCCGTATATGAAAACTCTAGGAACCGGTCAACCAAAAGACATCTACTTTTTGAATAGTGGGCTCTACAAGCACAGTGGACTTGGCGGAGCGAGCGAATTGCCACGAAACTGTTTTTGGGGTTGCGGTATGAAAAAAATGATGGTTTTCAAGCGGTTTAGGCTCAAAAGAGCGCTTCGAGTAGACCGAGCACACTTTTGGCAGGCTCGAGTTTCCTTTTTGGTCAATTAATTGACTAATTATTAGACGCTAAGTATCGTTTTACCAGTCATGAAAAAGCCCGCATACCTTCTTGTTATAATGGATTCCGCAGGGGGGATGACCCGAAGAGCGCAAGTTCCCAAAGACCTTGTTGCCGTGGGTATGATCGGGCTTTTATTTCTAGGTGTGGCCTTCACCGCGGTTGTTCTTCACGGCGTGACGCTTTCTGGTGCCTTCCGCGAGGCTCAAGTACTCCAGTCTGAGAACCACGAGCTAAAGGCAACGCTCAGAGAGCTCAATAAACGGCTGCCCAACGCCCGGTTGTCTGCACTTCGAAACAACGAAACGTTTCGGCAGGTTTGGATTCGGAGCGGTCTCGGTAGGTCACCCAATCACCTTGGGGTTGGTCCTATTTCCGATGACCCAAGGGAGGAGTTGAGCCCTGCCCCACTACCAGCACTTCCCCTCCCCGAAGACCCCCGTGGTTTGCTCTCCCTTCTCGAGACCACTCGCCACACATCACGAGCGCTCCAAAATAAAATGGAAACTACTCTTGAATATTTCCATGATGCCGATCGATTACTGCAAAACACCCCTTCCATCCGTCCCTCGCCAGGTTCTTGGGTTACGAGCCATTTTGGCCGGCGTCGAGATCCTATGCACGGGGGATGGGTAATGCACAAAGGCGTTGATCTCGCGGGGTACACAGGGCTCCCTATTCATGCGCCAGCCGATGGAATCGTGATTTGGACGGGCCGCCGAGGAGGCTACGGACTAACTATTGTGGTGGACCATGGTTATGGCCTGCAGACTCACTATGCTCACCTCGATCGGTACTCGGTAAATATTGGCCAAAAGGTGCGCCGTGGCGAGACGATTGCGGAAATGGGATCCACCGGAAAGTCGACGGGTCCTCATTTACACTACGAGGTTCGTCGAAACGGGGAGCCCGTAAACCCGATTAACTATATCCTAGATTGACTTATGTCGCGGCTTTTGGACAAGTTACACTAGTTTTCGGCCAGAGCTATTAATTCTACGAGACCGTCGCGCAGGCGCTCAACTCGCTCCTCCGCAGGTGAGTGAAAGCCCAGAACCATTTGGACTCCATTGGAACTCGAATCTTCACCCGTAGCATTGCCGAGGGCGCTCTTTTCTGAATCATCTTCAAAATCACCGGGTTCAGACGGTCTGTCGGGGTTCGTTAACCGTTTTCTGGCACCCGCTAGTGTGTATTTCTCTTCGTAGAGAAGCCGACGAATCTCTCTAAATAACTCGACGTCTTTACGGCGGTACCGACGCTGGTTTGAGGCCGTTTTTCCCGGTCGAATAGCCGCTACCTCTTTTTCCCAATATCTGAGGACATGCGGTTGCACGCCTACCAATTGAGAAACCTCACCGATCTTAAAGTAGCGTTTGTCAGGAATGTCAGATCTGATTCCCGCACTCGGCGCACTAGACGACGCCAATTGGGAACGAGTGACCGTCACCCACTAAACTCCTGCGATCTCAGCTGGTGCTGCAGCGGGAGCGGCTTGTGGCGTATCCCCTTCATTGAGTGCACTCTTTAGTACTTGCGAAGGCTTAAACGTGAGAACGCGTCGAGCAGAAATTTCAATAACTTCTCCGGTTTGCGGATTGCGTCCTACACGAGAACGTTTTTCGCGTACCTCGAAATTACCAAAACCACTGATTTTGATTTTTTCGCAGCGTTCTAAGGTTTCCTTCATTGTGTCAAAAACCAATTCAACAATGTCGGCAGATTCTTTCTTGGACAATCCAACTTTTGCGTGAATTCCCTCTACAAGATCAGCTTTAGTCATTCGAGAAAGCCCTCCAAGTTCGGCGTATAGTTTGCAATTATAAGAAAAGTTGTAGTCAGGGCAAGAAGTTATTACGAACGAATCTCGACACCAAACTTTAATTTCACCTTTTCAAGAACCGCTTCGAAAGCCGGTCCTACTTCTTCGTCTGTCAAAGTGCGATCTTTCGACCGATAGAAAATCGCAAACCCGAGGCTCACATGATCAGCGGGGATTGGATTTCCTTTATAAATATCAAACAGTTGGACGTTTTCGATTACGCCCTTGCCGAGTGCTCCGCCGGCATTTTCTTTGAGGAAACGCTGGACCGATTCCGAGGTGAGATCCTTTGATGCGATCACCGCAAGATCACGTCTCGTGCCAGGGTATTTAGGCAATGGTTGGAACGAAATAGATCGCTTTTCCAGTCGTTCTAAAACCGAAAGAGAAATTTCTGCAGCAAATACCGACTCCCCCAGCCCATATTGCTGGGCAATGTCGGGGTGAATCTCGCCCATAAAGCCAATACGCTCGGGACCTATTTGGAGTTCGGCGCAAGCATGGGGATTCCAACCCTCTTTGGCCAATGGGACGCGGCTTAACGGCATAGCGCAACCCATCGAATCGATAAGGCTCTCCATGGTCCCTGAAAGGTCATGGAAGTCGACTTTGGCGTCACCTTCGTACCAGCCGCCGCCAAAGCGGCCCCCAAGAAGCAAGAAGGCAACTCGCACGTCCTCGGAAGGAAGATCTTTATCACGAGGATCTTCTTCGGCAGCCGGTGTTCGTGTTTCGAAGATTCTGCCTATTTCAAAAATCCTTAGGTGCTTTACCCCTTGGCGAATGTTTCTAGAACAGACGCTCAATAGCCCGGGTATTAGACTCGAGCGCAAGGCGCTGAGTTCTTCCCCAAGGGGGTTAACTAATCGAATTAATTGTTCTTTTTTTAAGTACTGCGAATAAGTGGTTGGGCTGCCAATCGCATAGGTCACGACTTCACTGCAGCCAGAACTTAAGAGTGACTTCCGAGCGGTGGATGAAAGAGGTTCGGCGGTCTTAGGCTCGGGAACAAATGGACCTGACCTACTGGGCAGGTGCTCGGGAATTTGGTCATATCCGTAACGCCTGGCCACTTCTTCGAGCAAATCCACTTCTCTAAACAAGTCCGGTCGAAATGAAGGAGCTTGAAAGCGCAAAGAATCCTCATTTCTACCCACACAGCGAATATCAAGTGGCTCCAATAACTGAACGACCTCTTCAGGGGTGAGGGATATCCCCAGCAATCGAGGTATTTGATGAATTCGCAGCGTGATGTCGCGATTCACTTCGGTTTTTTGCGAGACTTCTACTACCCCTTTACAAACTTCCCCCCCGCCGAGTTCGTCGAGCAATTGGGCACATCGGTCTAGCGCTTTGCCTACAATTCCTGGATCCGTGCCCCGTTCGAAGCGATGTGAAGCTTCTGTGTGTAATCCGTGATGTTTGGCTGTTTGTCGTACGGTTCCCGGTTCAAAATAGGCACATTCCAAGAATACGTCCACGGTCTCTTCTGACACTTCAGAGTTAGCCCCACCTATCACTCCGGCAAGTGCGATTGGTTTATTGGCATCGGCTATCACCAAGTCGTGCGCCAAGAGTTTTCGGTTTTCTTGGTCCAAAGTCTCAAGAGTCTCACCCTCTTGAGGTCGCCGAACGCATACGACGACTTTGCCTGCGTCCGATTCTAGCTTGGCTAGGTCGAAGCCGTGTAGAGGCTGACCATATTCAAATAAAACATAATTGGTCGCATCTACGATATTATTGATTGGTCGCTGCCCGATGGCCTCGAGGCGTCTCTGAAGCCATGGTGGCGATTCTTGTACCGTCACGTTTCGAATGACTCGGCCAAGATAGCGTGGGCAAGCTGGGGCGTCATCGACCACCACGCGAACCGCGGCTCCAGCTTCCCCTCCTTTTTCAATTAGGCGCCAATTGACGGATTTTAGCCGTTGCCCCGTAACGGCCGCGATTTCTCGGGCAATGCCTATATGGGACAAGAGGTCTGGTCTATTGGGCGTTATTCCGAGCACCAATGATGGGGCAATTTTTGCCGCTTCTACAATGGGCATGCCTAATGAATAGCTCTCTGGGAGCTCCCAAATACCTTCGTCCGAGGGTCCTATCCCTAACTCAGCCTGACTGCAGATCATGCCCTGACTAGCAATTCCCCGGACCTTCCGGGATCCTACCTTCAAGCCTTTTAGTCTAGTGCCCACCTGTGCGAGCGCCACCCGTAAGCCAGCCCTTGCGTTTGGAGCACCACATACAAGAGTGAAGTGCTCGGACCCTGTAGAGACGGTACACACTTGAAGGCGATCGGCATTCGGGTGTGGTTCGCAGCTCTCAATTCGAGCAACGACAACGCCGTCCAGAAATGGGGTTGGATCCACCACCTCTTCTACTTCGACTCCGGCCATTGTAAGCAAAGAGCACAATTCCTCTAGGGGCGGGAGATTAACAAACTCGGATAGCCATTCTAAACTTACTTGCACAACTGTTCTCGCAAAAAAAAGAAAAAAGACCGTAGCTTAAATACCACTAGGGGAAAATTGCCCAATGAAGCGCTGATCATTCTCGTAAAAGAGTCTGATATCATCGATTCCCCACTTAAGCATCGCTACACGCTCGATCC
>CAXGXL010000285.1:0-5395 GCA_964013555.1 uncultured bacterium | reverse complement strand
AACGGAAACGAAGTTCAATTTCGAACATGGTCTCCTAATGGTCAAATGTACGGTGAATCAATCAGCACCTACAATGCAGACGGCAAACAACTCACTTCTCAGTACAGTGTACAAGGAACCCTCGACAACCGGCGCGTCAATACATACGACGAAGCTGGTTTCATGAATAGCCAGTACCGAGATGACACCGGCGACGGAATTTTCAACTACAAATGGAACTCCGTGAACCACACTAGTGACGACGCACTTCTCGGTAAGCGGGAAAGCGTGATCGTCGACAGCGACGGCGATGAGCTTGCAGATGCAAAGGGCACCTACACCTACGACCGCACCAGCGGCCGACTTACACAGCTCGATTGGGATGCTCGAAACAACGGTAAAATCAATACTGTTTATACAGTAGTAAATACCGACACTGACCGTGGCTACACGCAGGTTTGGCAAGGACAAACTCAGTTTCACCCTAACACTGTTGAAAATACCTACGAAGAGGTAAACGGAGAGCAAATGCTCTCAACCAGTATCTCCACCTACGCAGATGGCACTATCGGAACTTCTACAACCAATACCTATACTGACAACTCTCTTGCCCACATTGACGTAGATCTTGGTGGAGACGGAACAGTTGACTACAAATGGGTTACCACTGGCACCAATAGCATGGGCAAAGTGACTTCACGTGAACGCCACGTCAACGACATCCCTTACGAAAAAACTCAATTTGGTTACACTGTCGGTACTGACCTTGTAAACAATGTCGTTAACTACAAGCTCAATAAATTCACTGAGTCTTCAGGTACTGCCACTTGGACCAAAACCGAGAGCACCAACTTCATCTACAACGAAGACGAGAAAGTTATTCGTGAAACTCAAGAGACCTTCGACGACGACAATAATGTTACCGGTCGCAGCGAAACTCTTTATACTTACGATGCAGACGGCAATCTCACGACCATGACCTACGATGATCTAGACCATGGTTCTTCGCTTATTGAAGCTGTCTACACTTACTCTAACTGGACCACCGATGCGAATGGCAACAAGACATGTGACGTAGAAGTTACCCGTCTCACTAGCTGCTCCTCCGAGCTCGCCTTTAGTGAAGGTACCGAAACCTACGACTCAGAAGACAACTTGCTATCAGCTTCCTATGTTGCCCACTCTAACCCAACCGCGAATTGCGACGGATGGTACAACTATGAAGAGCAAACTGAGTTCGATGAAAATGATAATCCATTGACCATCAAAACCGACTACTACGGTGACGACGCCACTACATGGCAAGAAATCGAAACGTACACTTGGTTAGATGCTGATAACTACAGCACTTACGAAGAAGACACCGACGGAGACGGAAGTGCCGATGTTCGCCAAGAAGTAACATACGATGCGAACGGACGTTTTGACTCCTACAAAGTAGACGGCAACGACGACGGACCAACTGACGGTACTTGGGACTTTCTCCTAACGCCAACCACGGAATGTCTTGAATAAAACCGTTCTTTAACAGAAACGGGAAAAGGCGTTTGGTTTGAACAACCAAGCGCCTTTTTTTTTATCACCAAGGAAGCACTTCGCCGTTTGAATGCCAAAATGTTCCCGAATTCTCCAGCGTCAAACCATCAATTCGCGCAATGAGTCCCTTAACCGATTCGTCCGGATCTAGAAAACCACTATTATTTGTCATTCGCGTTCGAACGTATCCCGGATGCAAAATAGCAAGAGCAATGCCTCGAGGCCCTAGATCATGGGCCAAAGATACGCTTGCCATATTGAGAGCAGCCTTACTCATTCGATACCCGTAACGACTTCCCGACGTATTGTCTTCAATGGAGCCCATTCGGCTCGTCATCATCGCAATTTTTGCTCCTTCACCTAAATTCGGCAATAGAGCGTAGGTTACTCGCAAGGGACCAAGAGCATTGACTTCAAATTGTTTTTCAATTTGCTCAAAATTCATTTCATCTAGCGATTCCCGCAATAAAATGCCCGCATTATTAACGAGCAAATCTATCTTTTCGCCCATCAATCGCTTCGCTAAATCCTCAAGATCGGCAGGTTTGGAAACATCGATCCCTTGCTCAATTTGCAGATCTAGATTTGAGAGTTCCTCCGAAGCCTGCCGGCATAGAGCAATGACGCTATCTCCCCGCTCAACAAACTGCTTACAGTACTCTAACCCGATACCGCGGTTAGCACCTGTGACCAAAACTCGCATCTCTCTTCTCCTTCTTTGTGGGTGTTGGCAATGGATAGCCGTAGAAGCTCGAGGTCTTCAAGAAAAACATGGTTGCTCTTTTTGGAAGTGCGAGCCTATAGGCAGGCATGGAGATCTCCCTGGTACTGCCACCGTTGACGCAGCTCAATACACCATACCCATCCACGGGGTACCTTGCCCGTTATCTCAGGCAAGAAGGTTTCAGCTGCTACCTACGGGACTTCGGCTTGGAGTTGATCCTAAAACTTTTTTCAAAACAAGGACTTATTGGAGTTTTCGACGAACTCGAAAAGAGAGAGACACTGCCGGAACCCGCCTGGCGATTCTTGGCACTACGACGCGACCATGAGAATGCCATCGATGCCCTTATTCGATTTCTCCAAGGAAAAGACAAAACCCTAGCCAGGAGAATCCTCGACACCTCGTTCTTGCCGGGGGGGCCTCGTTTTGAAAACGCCGATCTTAGCCAATTTGGCGCTCAAAATATCGATGACGCAGCAAGGTACCTCGCTACATTGTACTTCGAAGATCTGGCGGATTTGGTTAGCGCAACCATCGATGAAGGCTTTTCACTGACGTCTTACCAACGACACCTCGCACAAGGCCCCATCGACTTCAGGCCACTTGAAGAGCGCTTAACATCAACAACGCTCGTAGACTCACTACTAGACCACCTGAGCCAGACCCTCACGACCCCGATTGTTGGACTCTCCATTCCCTTTCCAGGCAACCTTTATGGCGCACTTCGCATCGGAAAAAAGCTCAAAGAGCGGGGTATATACGTCGTAGCAGGAGGCGGATACGTCAACACTGAATTGCGCGAGATAACGGAGCCCAAGCTGTGGAATTATTTTGATACCCTCACATACGATGATGGTGAAGCTCCGCTCAAAGCAATTCTCGACTTTCGTTCGTCTGGTTCTGACAAAAGGCTACGTACCCGCGACGCCAAGGGAATTCACCACACCGACCAACCAAGAATTCCCATGACCTCCGCCGCTGATTTTAGTGGCCTCCCACTTGATTCGTACCTGGACCTTGTAGACACCCTAAATCCCGCCCATAGACTTTGGTCAGATGGCCGTTGGAACAAAATCACTCTCGCCCACGGTTGTTATTGGAAAAAGTGTTCATTTTGCGACACGAGCCTGGATTATATATCACACTACGAAAGGTCCAATGTCGAACGCCTAGTCGATACTATGGAAGACATCATTGCTGATTCGGGCGTCACAGGTTTTCATTTTGTTGATGAAGCTGCTCCGCCGAAAGTAATGAAAGCATTGGCTATTGAAATTTTACGGCGCAAACTTCCCGTAACGTGGTGGGGCAACATCCGCTTTGAAAAGACATTTAGTCCCGATCTTTGCCGACTTCTATCGGCTGCCGGTTTAGTAGCGGTAACGGGAGGATTGGAAGTTGCCAGCAATCGTCTCTTGAAGCTAATGCAAAAGGGAGTAAGCGTCGAACAAGTCGCCCGAGCTGCAGCTTCCTTTCAAGACGCCGGTGTATTGGTTCACGCCTACTTGATGTATGGATTCCCCACCCAAACCGTTCAAGAAACCATCGACTCCATGGAATTGGTCCGACAATTATTTGCTCAGAGACTGCTCAATTCAGCTTTTTGGCATCGTTTCGTCGTTACTCGCCACGCCCCGGTTTTTCAGAATCCCAACCGGTTCAACATCAAGATTATTCCCAATCCACCGCAAGCGTTCGCCAACAACGATCTGCTCCACGAAGATCCGTCCGGAGGGAATCACTCCCTCTTCGACTCTCCCTTGCCCATCGCGCTAAAGTCCTGGATGCACGGTGAAGAATTAGACCGCCCCGTTCATACGTGGTTTGAGCAGCCCATGCCCAAAACCACCGAACCCGCTAACCGAATAGAAAAAGCCCTCAACAAAAGTGAATCAAAGGCCAGCCACTTGTTATGGATTGGCGGAAGCGTGGTTGAAAATGACGATTGTATCGTCCTTCATACCACTGATGGAAGCTGGGAAATCGAAGGTTCACCAAAGATTCGCCACTGGATAAAAACGACCCTCGAACTGTCTTCACCCCAAAAGCCGCCCTACCTTTTGAGTCAAGCAAAGCAAAGTTTTCCTGAAAAATGGGACCAATTTCAACATGACTGGAAATTTATGCGCGAAGCTGGTCTTTTAATTCTATAAAACTTGCCCTTCTAGCTTCAGGCTCCTACTCTCCACCATGACCAATTCCTACAGCTCACTTCAAGACGGCGTCCGTGTCGTAGTCAATAACTTTGCCGATAACCCTCAAGAAGGAATCGAAAATAACCTAACCCTCGAAACCATGCCGCCTCCTGATCCTGCTAAGCTTGCTCCCCATGACGTTGTTATTGCCATTAAGAGCGCGGGCGTCTCCTGGGTTGATTGCCTAATGACCAGCGGCCAATACCAGCATCAACCTCGCTTACCCTATTGTCCTGGACTTGAATACAGCGGGAGAGTGGTTTGGTTAGGACCCGCGGTTGATACCACCAAATTAGAACTCGGCGATAGCGTCTTTGTGGACTGCTTTAGTGTTGGGCCGCGAACCAACGGTGACTACCAAAGTTACGGGGGATATGCCTCGTATGGTGTCGCTCCCCAAAGCGCTGTTCGCCCTATTCCCAATCAATTTGATTTTGACCAAGCATGCAATTTTGCCGGTACCTATGAAACCGCATACCACTGCCTTATCGCATGCGGTAACTTACAAAAGGGTGAAACCGTTCTTATTCACGGAGCATCGGGCTCCACCGGCCTAGCTGCGGTTCAAATAGCTAAACTCATTGGGGCGAAAGTAATCGCAACTGGCCGCACTATGAACAAACTCGAAGAAGTTAAGAAACACGGAGCGGATCACATTCTCACTCTTACAAACCCCGATGGCACCCCTGGAATTCGCCGATTTAGAGACGATGTTAAGGCACTAACCGAAGGCAAAGGCGTCGACGTAGTTTACGATGGAGTCGGGGGGGACATCTCCCTAGAAAGTTTGCGGTGCGTTAAATTTGGAGCGCGTTTTCTCATAGTTGGTTGGGCGGCGACTCCCCTTGTCGCTAAAGGAAGAGGCGGTCGTGGAGCACCCAATGCCAATATGCTTCCCACCAACTTGATCATGATGAAAGGCTTACAAGTTTTGGGCTGCCCGACGGTTATATCCACGCAA
>CAXGXL010000284.1:0-5409 GCA_964013555.1 uncultured bacterium | reverse complement strand
TGAAGGCGAAGATGAAAATCAGGCACGCTGAGAAGCCGACTAGCGGTTTACGAAACAAAATTTTGGTGGTGGATTACGACGAAGCCTGAGTTTTGATTGGGGCTTTTCGGCCTTAGGGCCAAGACGCGGTATCAACAAAGAGCACCATGAAGCGGTGAGATCGCTCCTTTTAGAGGCCGATATCTCTCGAAAACCTTGTTTTTGTGTTTTTCTGGTTGCTGGTATAGCTCAAATGGTGCTTACCAATAAAGAACCTACGATTTGCAGGAATACGTAACTAAAGAAGGACGACATGAATAGTGCCCAAGAGACCGACGACGTTAACGCCCTAATTAGCAATACACCGGAGCATTCTCTGCAACGTAAAGCTGCAATTGCTTGGGGGAAGGGGACCGACCATGCTGGAAAGGTTCGGGTAATCCCTCTGCAAGAGTTTGACATGAATAAGACAATCTTTTCGACGCTTAAAGGGTTTCTTCCTCGAATGGTGATAAAAGCGAAAATCGCTAATCAGGTATTTTGGGATGAAAAGGCTGCCCATACTATCGATTCAGCGTATCGCAATGACGTTGAACGAGAGGTTATTCCACCTGTGGACACTGCTCTAATCGAGTTTATGCTAAAGGAGTGCGACTTTAGTATGGAGCACGCAGATGGCACGTTTTTGGAGCATTTAATGTTCTGTTACGACTATTGTGCAATCCATTTCCCTGATTATTCACCGAAGGTTCTTCTCTTGCATTCAATTTTGGGTACAGCGACCAATACGTTTGCCATGGAGGCAAAGAAAATTCCGGCCCTTCGTGAGTTACTAACGCCGTTTGAAGCACTCCATGTTGAGGCCTTTCCCTCGATTTTCCGATTATTATATGACCTCAAGTTGCTTAAGGCGCTTCGGGCTAATTCGCACCGACTCTCGGATTTAGAGTCAATTTCGTTTCATCGGGTTATTGATAATGAACTAATGAGTTTAGATGCCGAGGATTTGTGGGTTCAATTAAACTATCAGCTGATTCACTTTGTAGACTTTTTGCCAGTGGCCAATTGGTGGACGCATTCGGCAGATCCACTGCTTCAATTCTTTGAAGATTTGTCGAGTTTTCTGACTGTGACTGACAAGAGAATGGCCAAAGTAGAGTTTGATATGCCTCGAAGCAAGCAACAAGATATCGGAGAAACCCGGACGGTCGGGGGCAAGATCTCTGTTGCTATTCCTTCTATTTTAAAGAAAGTGCTCGCGGCCAAGTCGGTGCGAGAGTTTTCCGAGGAGATTGGGCACAGTCTTGATTTTGAGCTCGCCTGGAAGCAAACGAGTTAAAGTTTCATTTCCAATTAGGAGGATACGACCCTATTGGTGACTTGGGGGCTTAATCCCTGATGTCCTAGTGAGCCTCATCCAGCTGATTTACGCTCTACCCTGCCTAAAAAATACTTCTTTGTCGGTGCTCTACGGTTCTCGTTACCGGATTCTCCGGTCGGGCCCGCCAATTTAACCAAAATCTAATGTTTCTCTTATTCGATCTTCTTTTCCCCTTTGGTGGGGCTACGATGCTCGCTTTTGAGACACTTTTCTCGATTTTGGTGGACAACTACAAATGTCTGCGTACTTAGTACGTTAAATCCGCCACGAGTGCTTTGAGCACTCCCCGAAGGGAAACACTGGTTTGTCTACTCCGACGTACGAGGTTCTCTTCCGGTGGCCCATCTGTGTTGTGCAGGCACTTCTTCGTCGTCCCGGCTTAAGGCTAGCGAATAGAGATGAGTTGCCTCTTAACACTACTAAGAAAGGTCAACCAATGCACATCGATATAGGTGGTGTTGAGAAATTGCCCCAATTCGCGCGCAGTCGAAATTTCACTTTCTCCAAAACCGGTTCAAAACGAAATAGATTCTGTGGGTTTGCATTCCCGTTATCATTACTTTGTGCAGCTTTTGGAGTGTCCGCCGCGGGATGTGGATCCGAGGCGGGGTTATCCGATGCTACAATTCAAGAGGCAGATGGGTTCGTCAAAGAGAGCGCCATTGTGGTCCTTTATGGGAATGGAGAGTCTTGCGAATACGGACAGTGGTGTGAGTCGGGTTTCTGTGTCGACGGAGTGTGTTGCGAATCAGCCTGTGAGGGCCTATGCATGGGCTGTAATATCGATTTGAACGAAGTAGAAAGTGGGCGCTGCCTTCCTGTAGTAGAAGTTCCAGCTTTGGATTTTCCGAAAACAAGAGAGTGCGACGTAGATGCGGTAAACCCTTGTGGTCAAACGGGTTTCTGCTCTGGGGTTCTTGCGCCGGAAGAACCGAGTAGGAGCTCTTGTGCTCTGGCGAAGGCCAATACCATTTGCCAAGAAGCCCATTGTTATTCGAATGACCTATACAGTGAACAAAGGTGTAATGGCTTTGGTGTGTGTGGAGCTCATGTTCTTCAAGAGCAATGTGGACTCTATGCATGCCAAACTCTTAACTGCGAACCGGAGTGTCCCACGAATTGCGCAAGTGATGCACAATGCGACGACCTGGTCGAGGCATGGTGCTATCTTGGTTCGACTACCAACGCGAACTATCAAACGTGCTTAACGGGTAAGCGTGATGGCGATTCGTGTATAAGTCATTCGGAGTGCGGTTCAGGCTTCTGCAATGACGGCGTGTGTTGTTCTAGTGCTTGTGAGGGAACCTGCGAATCTTGCAATACCGTGAACACCGGGCGGACGAACGGTGTTTGTCACATGGTTAAAGATGGCCACAATTGGGATGACTGCGCGACGGATGTGTTGAATCAGCCTTGCGGCTTTACGGGGCAATGTAACGGGGCTGGAGCCTGCCATATTCAGCCTAGGAACACGGTTTGCGAATCGAAAACGTGTCAAAATGGTACCGTTTTTAGCGAAGCATTATGCGATGGTTTGGGTACCTGCAACCCAGGGGGCCCTGAACAAAATTGTGGCCAATACAGTTGCCGAAATGGGCAATGCCTTCAATCTTGCGATGGGGATGAGGACTGTGCTTCGGATTTTGTATGCTACCGAGTTGCCGATTCGGGAATTTGTACGGACAAAAAGCTCAACGGAGTTGTGTGTAGCGGAGGGCACCAGTGTGCTTCAGGACATTGTGTGGATGGAGTTTGTTGCGAAAGCTCGTGCGAGGGAGAATGCCGAGGATGCCGGCAATCAAAGACAGGGCGACCAGATGGCCAATGCGAGGATCTGCTAGACGGGACCGACCCGGACCGGGAATGCGCTTTGGCTACTTGCAGTTCGGATTCTCAGGCTCGAGTTCCTCGGTCTGTGTGCGACGGCGGCTCTTGCACGGCGCCACCAAGGGTCGATTGTGGTTCTTATACCTGTGATTCCGGAAATTGTTTGAGGTCTTGTCCAAGTGATATTGCTGGAGAAGTCCACCCCAATTGCGCGGCGGAGGCTCCTATCTGTTATTGGGGAATGTGCAGCGACAATAATCCGCCTATTGCCGATGTGGTTACTCAAGAGATAGCTCAGGGTACAACCACTGCTATAGCTTTGCCTGCTCGTGACCCAGATGGTGATTTTCCACTATTTTACGAGGTGGAGCAATCGGGAAATTGGGTCTTGGCAGAATCGCCTCTCAATTATTTTCCGCGAACTTGCCAAGGAATGGAAGCGGTACGGTACCGGGTGTATGACCGGGAGGACACTGAAAATCGCCTCTATTCTGATGTGGGTGTGGTTTGGGCCGATGTTTATAACGTCAGACCCACTATTTCCTATATTAACAATGGTTCAGTAAGGCACAATGGAGTCGTGGAGAAGAGTTTCTCCTATTCTGATCCTTGCACCAGTGGGGCGGACCTTACTCTAACGGCTTGGACGTATGGCCCCGGGACAGCAGAGATAAGCGGCAACAATAACGAAGGCGAAGTTCGCTGGACTCCTCGGCGCAGTACACCGGATGATTTTTGCTCAGGACCCACGTCTGCCCATCTCAGGCAACAAGCTTTGGTAACGGTAACGGTAAGCGATGGCAATCTTCAGGGGATGACTCAGTTTTGGGCAACTGCATCTGCGGCAACCCGGTGCGAGCAGACATGCACTTATAGCTGGGGCGATTGGTGCCATACGACCGAGATACTACCCGCAAACTGTGCTTATTGTCGTGATTACAACCGTGAGTACAGATGCGGTTTTTTGTGGTTGGATACATGTACCGAAAGAATGAGTTCGTGCAATGACGTAGCCTCAACCTCCGGGGTCTTTTCTGGCGTTGCTGATTGGTTTCAATCGGTGGGGTGCGAAATTACTTTTGGTTTAATCCCCTGTCCTAGTCCCCCGGATTGCTGGTGGTATTAAGAGCCCGTGCTCAAGTTTCAACATGATTTTACGCTGACAGATTGTAGATTGAGGTGACTATGCCCTATTTCAGTTCCAATACGAACGTTCTTTTTACTCTAATAATTGCGGTGCTCGTGGGAGCTCTCGGTTGCCAGCAAAAGACAGTGGACGATATTTCTCAACAGCCACTTGAGACTGATTGTAATTCGGTTCCCGGCGGAAGCGCCTATCTGGACAATTGCGGGAAGTGTGTTGGGGGCAGCACGGGAACCCAACCTTGCGAAACAGATTGTTTTGGAACATGGGGAGGGCAAGGGTTTGTCGATGATTGCGGTAACTGCGTGGGAGGTGAAGAGGGAACGGAGCCCTGCCGCGTTGATTGCAATGGAGTTCCATTGGGTGAGGCTTTTGTGGATGATTGCGGCAATTGCGTGGGCGGAAACACGGGAGACGAGCCTTGCGAGGAGGATTGTCACGGAGATTTGGGGGGAGAGGCGGTGCTCGATGAGTGCGGTGAATGTGTCGGTGGAGCTACAGGCGAAGTAGCGTGTCAGCGGGATTGCTCCGGAGAGCTCGGGGGAACTGCCACCAGGGATAATTGTGGGAGCTGCGTTGGAGGAACAACTGGTGAAGAGGCTTGTGTGAAGGATTGCATGGGGGTTTGGGGCGGCGATGCGGTTGCTGACAATTGTGGCGTGTGTAACGGAAGCAATACATCTTGTGTGCAAGACTGTGCGGGCATTTGGGGAGGGATAAATGCAATGGATGCGTGTGGAGTATGCGATTCAGATCCGTCGAACGATAATTTAGTGTTGCCCAATGGTTTAGTGTGTCTACAAGATTGTGCGGGTAATTTTGGTGGTTCGGCTCTGGTGGATGATTGTGGGGTTTGCGATTCTGATCCGCACAACAACAACACTCTTTTGCCAAATGGTAATCTTTGCCTGAAAGATTGTGCCGGAGTTTGGGGCGGAAGTGCGAGGGTGGATGAATGCGGCGTTTGCGATGCCTTGTCGACCAATGATTGTTTGCAAGACTGCGCGGGTCTTTGGGGCGGCTCTGCCGAAGTAGATATTTGTGGCGACTGCGGCGGGGAGGGACGCGGCTGCTTGGA
>CAXGXL010000283.1:0-5418 GCA_964013555.1 uncultured bacterium | reverse complement strand
CGCCTATTGAGGAAAGTGAAGCGCCCGCATTGATTACCCCTAAAAGTGTTGGAGCTCAGAGCCAAGCTTCAGACTCATCCGCATCTGTAAAAAGTTCTGATAACGTTTTATCTATTTCGGAAAAAGGTGAGATTCCTGCGGTCTCATCCGCCGTTCAAGTTCCTGAGAGTCGTTTCGAGCTGATCTCGGAAGTAATGAATAGTGAGTTTTCTAATAAGAATGGGGTACAACTTACTTCCTTGGAGCTGCGGCAGTTTAAGGAACGATTGAAAGAGGATGTAGATCCAGAAACGGGCAACCCCATTCTACCTGGCCTCGTTTCCTTATTGGCTGGAACGGAGTCGGATAGGCAGTGGCAGGGGCGGCTAAGTTGGGAGTTAGCTGGAGTAAGCAAGCCGGAATTTGTGGGAACTCAGGTTGGCAATAAATTACAATTTAAGTCGGTAAATACTCCTCAACTAAGTGCTGAGGTAGAGATTGAAGCGCGCCCCGAAGGTTATGGGTTTAACTACGTTGTAACCATTGTAAACAATGGATTGGAGAATGCATCGGTCGGTTTAACTATGGAAATTGGGGCAGAAAATACTGTTGAAGATCCGGGGTTTGGTGCAAGTGATGTTTCTCTGCAAGGGATTTGTGGATTGAGTGAAGAAATTGAACGCAAAGCTTTGGGAGATTTAGAAGACGGGCCGTGGGTTTCGAATCAACCTGCTTCGTGGGCCGGTATCGATTTACAGTATTTTGTTTTGGCTTTGATAGGGCGCGATACTAGCAAAGCTTTCTCTGGCCCCTGTAAGCTTAGTGCTGAGGGAAGTGTTTTAACTTTGGCGCAAAACCTAGTGAAACAAAACATAGGACCGGGTGAAAAAGCGGAATTTGGATTTACGTTCTTTGTGGGGCCTAAACGCGATGAGCAGCTGATGGCGGTGTCTGAAAAGCTGACAGATATTGTTGATTACGACTTCATTGGAATACCCTTGGGTTTTTTGGCGCGGCCGATGGTCTTTCTTTTAAATTTATTTCATGGTTTTACCGCTAGTTGGGGGCTCGCAATTGTTCTCTTAACTCTAACGGTTAAGGGAATTTTATTTCCGGTAACTTATAAGAGTGTAGTTTCGATGCGAAAGATGCAATTAATAAAGCCGGAATTAGATAAAATCAAAGAGAAGTGGCCTAATGACCGGGAAAAGCAGCAAATGGAGCAGCTTAAGATTTTCAAAGAAAAGGGGATCAATCCTTTAGGTGGTTGCTTGCCAATGCTTTTACAAATGCCGGTTTGGGTTGCTCTTTATAGAATGCTTTGGTCTTCGGTGGACCTTTATCAACAGCCATTTTTGTGGTTGGTTGATTTAACAGCTAAAGAGCCTTTTCCATTTTTAGCTATTGGGATTGGTATTTTGACATTTATTCAACAGAAAACCACGCCAACGAGCACGGATTCTCAACAGGCGAAAGTCATGATGATGGTAATGCCTTTTATGCTCACATTTTTCATGTTGGCACTACCTAGTGGATTGGTTCTTTATATTTTCGTGAACAGCGTTTTGACTATTTTTCAGACGCTAGCTATCAACAAGCGCACACCTGCGCTCTAACTGGACAAGGCAGAAATCAATGTCACAAGAAGCTCGTGAATTTACAGGACTTAGCGCAACAGAGGCGGCAATTAACGCATGTGAGGAATTCGGTGTTAATCGCTCTGATATAGAATACGAGGTTATTTCAGAAACCGGAGAGGGACTCGATAAGCAGGTTGTCATTCAAGCCAAGCTCAAAGAAGGTGTTCAGTTAGGGGCTGCGAATCATGAAAGTGACGATGGGCAAGACAACGACTCAGCTCGTGAATCCCGCTCGCGCACAAATCGGCGAGAAGCTCGAGGCGGCCGTGATCGGGACCGGGGTGGAAGAGGTCGTGAGCGAAATGGTAGAGGCCGTGATCGGGATAGAAGTTCTCGAAGTAGTCGTGAAAAAGCTACCAATATCGAAGAAATGATTGAACTCAAGCCTCTTCCTGAAGAAGCAGTTGAGATTCCTCAAGGGTTTGAGGGAGATGCAAGTGAACGAGCTCTCAAGGCCATAGATGCCCTTACAGATATTCTCAAGCACGCTAAAATTGATGTTAAAGCAGTTTTGGTGGACGATACTGAGGATCAAATTGAAATTAGCATGCATGGGTCCGATGAAGAACGAGTGATCGGTAAAAGCGGTGAGGTACTTTTAGCGTTTCAATTCATTATAAATCGGGTTGTTTCTCGTGCTACAGAAGGCGAGCAACTGATTGTCTTAGATGCTGCTGATTATCGTGGTCGCCGTAAAGCGGCTTTGGAGGAATTAGCACGGAGTTTGGCTAAGAAGGCAGAGAAAAATAGCAGAATTGTAAAGCTAAGTCCTATGTCAAGTCATGATCGCCGGGTAGTCCACCAGGCTCTCAATGATTTTAAGGGAGTGAGTACGAAGTCAGAAGGAGAGGGAATTTTCCGCCATCTTTTAATTATTCCAGCTGACTATAAAAAAAGAGACCGAGCCCCCGCTCAAAACTAGTTCGAATCGTTTGGCCAACGAGGTGGAAGCGGGTATGTATGCTTTTTGATGAGTTGGTTTAGCAAATTAATCAAGAAGAGATCTGCCGCTGAGGTGTCTAGGTCTGCAGGCAAGGATAAGAATATCCTTGTCATAAGTGATATTCATCTTGGTGAGGATATTCTAAACGAAGGCCCACAAAAGCTATCCGAGTATATTCGTGTATTGAATTTTAAACTCTCTGAGTTTGTCAGGGCTCATGTGAATCCTTGTGATGAGGGCAGGCATTGGCATCTTGTCATTAATGGAGACATGTTTGATTTCGTAAAGATATCCTTACTTCCGGATGAGTTTGAGGCTGAGCAAATGCTTAGCCGACCACTGACCCTCGAAGAAAAACAACGAGGTTTGCTCAATACGCCGGAGCATACGACTTGGAAATTGAAGCGAATTCTTGAGATTCACCGTCCTATTTTTAAAGCCTTTGCTTCGTTTTTGAAGAGAGGAAACTCTTTGACTCTCATTGAGGGAAACCATGATGCTGAGTTTTATTTTCCAGAGGTTCGGCAACTTTTACGTGAACATTTGCTCGAATTGGTCCGTAAGGAAGGCGATATTCAGGGGGGTGATTTAGAGGCAATCGCAGCTTCTATTGAATTTAAGACTTGGTTTGACGCGAGTCCGGGGCGATATCATATTGAACACGGCCATCAGTACGATGAGCTTTGTTCTTTTGAATACCATTTAGCGCCATTTTCAACGGACGAGCACCAGGTTTTGGCGACTCCTCTAAATCATCGAGCTGTACCGTATTTTGCTGAAATCTTAGGGGATTTTTCCACACATGGGGTAGATAAGTGGACTTTGGGGCAATGGCTGCGATTTTCGAGTTCTATGGGGCCTCGCATGCTTTGGGTATTACTTAAACTCTATTTTACTATTTGCATTGAAATTGTTTTCAAGGCGGGCGAGGAGCGTCGGGAAGCACTTCAGGCTCATCGAGCTCAGCACGAAGCACAGCTCGAGAACATGATGAAAGAGACGCCTTATGGATTCGAAACTCTCTTGGCTCTAGATGGGTTGAGGGCTAAGCCAGCCGATTATTCGTTACTAAAAACGATTCATGTCTTTTATCTAGATCGGTTTATTTTAGGAGCGATTAGTTTGGCGTTAACGGTGCCTGCCTTGGTTTATTCAAGTGGATGGGATCTATTTTATTGGTTAATTGGAATTGTTGGTTTGGGAGTAGGAGGCCAGTGGGGCCTTAGCCGCATAAAGAATCCTGATGTGGCGGATGTTCTGCGACGGGCAGCAGCTAAAATTGCGGACGAGACTGGGGCCCGCTACGTTGTCTTTGGGCATTCTCACCACCCAGAGTTGAGTAATCTTAGTGAACTTGGAGTAGGTAAGTTTGGAGAGCGAGCCTTTTATCTCAATAGCGGTTCGTGGGTGACTCGGGAAATTCTGGAAAATGAAAAAGGGGGGGGGATGACTTACGTGGAAATAACATCGAGAGGGGCTGCATTACGGCGTTGGATCAATGCGAAAACACCGGCAGAAAAGCTCTCTTGCTCAAACCTATAGACGTGAGGAATAACTCCTTACATTGGTGGTTTATTTCTAGTGGCGGATCGTTGCTTGGTGGCTATATACGCCATAAAAGGGCATGACATACGAATAGGAAGAAGCCTTCAATAAATTAATCGTCGGGAAAAAAGTGAAACAATCAAAATCTAATATGGGTCAAATTACCGTCTTCTTTGTTATTACTGCGGTGGGAGTGATTTTAGATCAAGTAACGAAGTATTTGGCAATCTCTAAACTGACAGATGCATTTATGGCCAGAGGTGAGAGGCCCGCTGCGGTTACTTTTGCTGAAAAGTTAGACAGATTTCTTTGGACGGAGCACCCCAACAGAATGGGGGCCCACGAAGTGATAGAGAATTTCTGGCACTACCGGTATGTGGAAAATCCAGGCGCGGCGTGGGGCCTTATGGCGAATGTGACCGAATCGTTTAGAACTCCGTTTTTCTTGGTGGTATCTATTGTGGCTATGGGAATGATGATTTATTTTTTTCGAACTTCTCATCCCCAAGCTCGTTTGTTTCGAGTAGCCCTCGCCATGGTGATGTCTGGTGCGATTGGTAATTTGCTGGATAGAATGCGGCTAAGTTACGTGATCGATTTTATCGATTGGCATTGGTATCAATATCATTGGCCTACCTTTAATGTCGCCGATGCTTTTATTTCAGTAGGTGTAACTTTACTTGCACTTGATATGATTATTAACAAGAACTTGTATGAAGAGAATTCAGCTGCTTCTTAGGAGTAAGTAAATGCACCCGAAATTTTTCGAACTCGATATCTTTGGAGATAAGCCCTGGGTTTTGCATTCGTACGGGTTATTGATTGCAGCAGGGTTTTTATCAGCAATGATGCTAGCGAAACGCCAGGGGGAGCGAGAGGGAGAAGATCCGGATCGGATTGTAGATCTGGCGTTTTATCTCTTGCTGGCGGGATTGGTTGGCGCTCGGCTGGTTTTTATTCTCACGAAATTGGAAGATTATCTCCAAAATCCATTGGAGATTTTCATGTTCTGGCGTGGAGGCTTGGTATTTTACGGAGGATTCATAGGTGCTGCGATTTACATGACTTATTATTGTAAGCGCTATCGTATGAATTTCTTCAAGTTTGCAGATATTTTCGTACCTTATTTGGCGATGGCTCATGCTTTTGGCCGGCTTGGCTGCTTAGCGGCTGGCTGTTGTTTTGGAAAAGTGACGGACATGGCTTGGGGAATTGTTTTCCCCCTCGAGTCCGCGGTTCATCACGCCCATCGAAGCGCGGGGCTTGTGGCAATCAATGAATTACCACATGCGATTCATCCAACTCAGCTCT
>CAXGXL010000282.1:0-5421 GCA_964013555.1 uncultured bacterium | reverse complement strand
GCATTTGACTGAACAACGGTACAGTTAAAACAGCAAAAATTGAGCCATATCGAGCAAGCTCGTCTTCTTTATAGCTCGAAATTGGCGCGTGGAACTTGAACCGTTTTCAAGCTCCTTGTAGATTTTGTCCATGAGAATTAAGATTGCTACTCCAAGTAAGAATTGTTCGTCCAAGGGGAGCTGGATGATCGCAGGAATTCTTGCAGTACTCCCCTTGATTTCTAGCCAAGCACTAGCGTCGCCCAAACAGGTTAGTAAGGATCTAACGTCCTACTTGCGAAACCCTGAGGTGAGATACCTAGCCGTTGAAACCACTGGCCCTGATTGTGCGCAATGTGGGGCACAAGCATCCACATGGAAGAGCCTAAACGACAAGTACGGCCAACATGGGTTGCGAGTCTTAACGGTCGTGCAACCTAATGCGAGCGGAACCTGTGCCCAAGTCGCTTGGAAACCGAGCTGGGTTGTTTGCGACAAGAACGGTTATTATGCGCAAGCCCTTGGGATTCAAAAGCCAGGGGAAGCTTTTCTTTGGAATTGGTGGGGTCAGCTCCTTGCCAAAGCAACAACGGTCGACCAACTAGAAAGCCAAATACAAGGTGCTCTAAAAACGAACCTACGTATTGCTGTCGAAGGAAAAGACGGAAGAAGTAGGCCAGCACCCAAACTAGTTGAAAGAAGTCGAGCTATTTTTGCCACTATAAACAAGTTCTCAATCGTGCCTAGAGCGCAAGAGAGAGCCACGCTTCAACGCATTCAACAAAAGTGGTTTAAGTCGATGATGGGCGGAAAAGGAAATACTTGTGAACTCGGCAATGCCGCCAACCCAGACCATGTCGCCCGCCTTAAGGTTTTAGGGTTAAGGCGAAAAAAATCAATTAAACTCACCCTTCTTTCAGGTAAGGCCAATTGTACCCTTGGCAAGTCGGCAAAGAATATTGAATACAAGCCGAAGGACGACGAACAGTCAGCAGAAGCAATCAAGAAAACCTACCTTACCCTTTTGGATGCGATTCGGTTTCAAATAGAAATGCCGGTAGAGCTTAAAGTAGTATCGGCGGCCAAAGGAAAATCCGAAATGGTAACGATCGCGTCGGGAACATTCACGATGGGATGCATTGAGGAAAAAGATCCGAGTTGCATGAGGCACGAGAGTCCCTCGCGGGAAGTTAAATTAGCCTCGTTTGCAATAGATCGAGTGGAAGTGAGTGTCGGCGAATACGAGAAATGTACGCAGGCGAAGAAATGCGTAGTCCAAGCAGCAATGACCATGTCTCCATCATGCAATTGGGGCAAAGAAGGCCGAAAGTCTCACCCAATGAATTGCGTCAGTTGGAACGAAGCCCAGAATTTCTGCAAATGGAAAGGCAAGCGATTACCCTACGAAACGGAATGGGAAAGAGTAGCCCGTGGAAAAACCGATCGTATTTATCCTTGGGGAGATGAACGGCCTACATGCGAACGCGCGATCATGGACGATGAAAACGAGGGTGGAATCGCTTGCGGGCGGGGTTCCACCACTTGGCCAGTCGGTTCTCGAGCGCTGGGAGCCACTAAAGACGGCGTTTTAGACCTCTCTGGCAATGTCTCAGAGTGGGTTTATGACTGGTACGGGGACAAGTACTACGAATCTAAAAACCAGCGCCCTGAGGGCCCCAAATCCGGCATTATGAAGGTGTTTCGGGGGGGGGGCTACTACAATCGCACAACCGATCTGCGAGTCTCCTACCGGGACCGTAGCAAGCCAACCATGCGAAATGGTTCACTTGGCTTCAGGTGCGTAAAATCACTAACAGAAACCTCCAAAAAGTAAGTTATTTTTAGTACGCAGTTTGTGCTTGAATGGTTTGCTTGAGCCCCCAGACTATGTAACCATCTAGGGAGGGGCCTATATAGAAATAGAGGGAGACAGTTAGTGAACTTTCGGGGCAAAACACTACTTCACATTGGTGTAGTTACAGCTCTTTTTCAAATGCTCGGATCTGGCCTTTACGCCGGACCCACCATCGTTCGCGACTCAAGGGCACAAGACACCGGCACCACTCCCGTTTTGGGACGCGGGTATTCGATCTCCACGAATACTTTTCAATCAGCGTGTCTCGCTGAAGTTGTTATCACAGAGCCTTCCTACGACTTTCAGTATCGTTTTGAAGAAGCAAAAGAAGCCGTATCGAATTCTACTTCCCTTGAAGGAGGGGTTGGCGGGAGTTATTCAACTTGGTGGCTACAAGGCCAGATGGATACCTCAAGCAAAAGTGCCAGCGAGAATTCGAGAACGTCTCATAGCATTGTTGTTACTCTCAACATGGACACCTATTACGCATCCGTAAATGAAGCGAGCACTCCCTTAAGTGAAGCCGCCGGCAAACTCTTAGAACGCGATGATGTACCAGGTTTCTTTTCCGCCTGTGGCCCCTATTACGTACGAGGCATCAATCGCAATTCGCAATTTGTATCTTTGTTCACATACGAAACAGAAACCAACCGACGAGACACCGAATTCGAAGCTTCTCTGAAAACAGAACTAACCGGATTTGCAGGAGCTGCGGGTCCTTCAATTGATATTGATAGCAAATCGACGTTCAGTAAAAGAGCGAGCAAGATGAATCTGACCATCACAACTCGAGGATGGGGACTTGGCAAAAAAGACGACGCCTCCCTTATTTCATACGACCTTGAGACCTTCAAAGCAGCGATCACTCAAGCTTTCATCTCCATGCAAAATCCCTACACCGGTAAAGTTGTTTCCCTCGAAATTGTACCGTGGGTGGAGAATGCTGAATTTCAACGCAAACTAAATATTCAAGCCACGGACGAGAATCTTGGAAAAGAAGTTCCCCTCTACGAGAAAAAAGACATTCTTACCCTCAATGGCGAATTTCTAACCGAAATGAATAGAGCAACCCGAGCCCGGCTCGATCGTTTCTATCGCGCCAACATGTGCCGCGATCTACTGCTTCGCAAATACACCTTTAATGGTAAAGAGATCATTGAGGACTACAAAAAAACCAACCTTCGCAATCATCGTTTGGGCCCCAATGACCCCTTCCCCATCGATCTAGACAAACTACTAGAATCTGTTGGAGACGAACCCGTCGAAGAAATCTGGCAGGAATATAGAAACTTTGCCTTTGGCGAAACTGCCGAAACACAAACCGATCCCACGGCTATCAACCCCGTAAATGCACACTCTTGCGTAAAGAAATTGATGAGCAATCCGGACAGTGATGAGGCCGACCAATTCGGAAGAGGGATTTTCTTGAAACGCTACTATGCCCATGCTGAATGCGAAATGCTTCGCAAACGTTTCGTACCACCAGCACGGCCCGTAATTGAAGATTATTGCATGCCACAATTGGTCAATGAACTTTAAACGCTTCCGCAACTTAGACTATGCTTAGAACTATTTCTTGCAATTTCCTCTTTTCACCTCATCGCTTGAGTACAGTCCCCTCTTTGTTATCTCGCTTCCTAACTCCCTTGATTTTCGTATTGTTGCTAGGCACTTTTCAGGATGCCACTGCAGCCCCTCGGGTTATCAGCGATAATAGAGTTCAGTGGCTCACTGGGTTGCCAAGCCTTGGACGTGGTTACAGCTTGGACACCAATTCCCTTCAATCCATGTGCTTTGAATCGGCTATCGGAACCGAACCAACCTTTGACTTCGACTATATGATTAAAGATGTCGATTCGGACTTCCTCAACGGACTCACTGCCAACCCGCTCAAAGGCGTCGAAGCAGGATACACCCGCGAATTTCTTAGAGAGCATCTGGTTCGTGCCCAAGAGGTTCGAAAACAACAAGGTATTAACGTACGAACCGTTCTCGTTCACCTTCGGGTCAATACCTACCACGATTCCCTGGATGAAACTCAGTCGAAACTCAGTAAAAGTGCGATACACCTACTCAAAGAACAACGCTACGATGCTTTTTTTAATAGCTGCGGTTTTACCTACATTCGTTCGGTCAAACGGTTTTCCTCCTACTATGCACTCCTACAATTCAACGAGACGGACGATCCTGAAAAAGACAATCAATTTCGCGCTCGCCTCGAAAACGCCCTTCTAAGTTTCCAAGAACCCGCCGCCGCCAAGAAAGGCACCGATTCTAGCAAAGAACCTTGCACAGAAGACCGTCTGCAAGCTGCAATTGACGAAAACATCAGAGAAATACAAAAAGAACATTCCGCGCGAGATCTAAAACTCTACATTCAGGCTATTGGGCTTGGTAAAGGTGATTTTGACAATCTGGTTCCCACCTCAATTCAAGAATTTAAGCGAACCGTCCAGAGTGCTGCCACATTGATGCAAAATCCAGAAGCCGGCATTGTTAGCTCCATTGAATTGGCCTCTTGGATCGACAATCCCGAAATCAACGAACTCGTCTCGAAGGACTCCGATGATCCCACAACTTCATTCCGACGACTCAACAGTTTGGAGTTAAACACACAGGTAATAGCAGATATCAACGCACAAAGAGACTACCACCTCGAGAAATTCTACCAAGCTAATTTGTGCGAACGCATGATCTTCCGAGACTTTCCAAGTAACCCCGATCCTACCAAGAAGCATAATGCCCGCTATTACGACCCTGAAAAAACTGTTTTCTTTAATTTTCATGACCTCAATCGCGAAAGTCTCTACATCAGCTTATACCAATTCAAGCGCCACTTTATTGAGCGACCGTCATGGCAGCTATTGAATACGGTCAAAAAATATTTGCACGGGGATGTCGACAAGCAAAATGGGGCTTTGCACTGCATTGAAACGCTTCATAGCATCGGGCTTTCAGAGGCTGATTTCGGCCAAATACCGTCTTGTGTCCGAGCCCTCAAAGGAGTCGATGTCGATCATATGTTCCTTAAGGAATACTGCCTTCCCAAGCCGGTCAAACTTGTTTTTGAAGATCCAAATGACATGCCCACCGTCCCAGCCCTCAGCCGTGAAGACGTCAAGACAGATATTCTTCTTACCGGTACGACAATTGACTTTCTCCATAGCTCTGAAAAGAAGCGTTGGATCACCGCAATGGTTAAGGAATTCCGAAAACAAAACCCCTCCATCAGGGTTAACCTAACCAGTATGGGCAGTATTGCAGCCGCGAAAGCTATCTCCAAAAAGCTTCTGAAGCCAACCCTTTGGAGCCCCGCTTCGGAAAGTAATATTGCACTCTTCGAAGCTGAATGGGAAATCCGCCAGAAGGTGGAATCCATCATCCCACAAGATGGTGTCGATGACCCTAAATCGCTGGTAATGAGCCCACTTGTGTTTGTCACCTGGGAGGATCGTGGACAAGTTCTCACCGGCAATGGAACCAAGGCGCTCTCCGGCAAACTTGTTCATGATGCACTTGCCACTAAAGATGGTTCGTGGAAAGAAATCGGCGGTCCCGAGCCTTGGGGCCGAATTAAGCTAGCCCAT
>CAXGXL010000281.1:0-5427 GCA_964013555.1 uncultured bacterium | reverse complement strand
CTCGCATAGAGGAAAACTACCGTAAAAATAGCCAAGACGAGTTTAAAGTCCTTTTACTTTCCGATCCCCAAACCCGCCCCGGGCACCTAGATAAAACTGTTCTACGACTAACAGAAAATAACGACTTTGCCTTTGCCATGTTGCTTGGTGACCTAACCGAAAACGGCATCGCCCGAGAATTTGATTGGGTATGCACGAGTTTAAAGAAGCTAAACATCCCTGTTTTTCCCGTAATAGGAAACCATGATGCCATTGGCTTTGGCAAAGAGCTTTGGCAGAAATACATAGGAAGTTATGACTACACAATAGACTTCCTAGACACCAGGATGCTCGCCTACAATGACAATGCTTTTGAATTTGAAATTCACGAGCCAAATTTCGATTGGATAGCCGACAATGTGGACGTGGAGAAAAGAAATATCGTCGCAAGTCATATACCACCAAGTGTAGATGTTCATACGCAACTTGAAGTGGAGAAATTCATCTCTAACTTAGAGTCCATAGGGGTCCAAAACACCATTCACGGCCATCACCACAAGTTCAAGTATTGGCAGGTTCAAGAGGGAATTAAGCATCATATAACGAGTGCATTTCAAAAGGGAGAGTACTACAGCATCATGACCGTAAAACGAGACGTGGTTGAGTTTGAAAATTGCTATAAAGATACCTGTTGGAAGCCAACTCTCCTTGCATACTAGGTAAATAGAATATAGCAGAAAAAGGGCCTAACTGAGTCCAACATCGGTCCATAGAGGTCATTATTTCTCTCGCAACCTAAAAACTGTTAGAATCTAGAGATGAAACTTCTATTAAAAGCCCCCTTTATCTTGTGCCTCAGCTCCCTAGCATGGCTCATAATGGCGTCGGTCGTAACTTTGATTTCCAAACCAGCCCATACAGCCAAAGGCACGCGCAGTGGTACGCCTCAATCCACTAGCGCAGTGAAATGTTGTCAATGTAAATGTGATGGGGCGTGTCCGCTGGGGTCCACTACCTGTTTTACCCAAGCCCTGAGAGTTCGAAGCGGAGGCCATAAAAAGTGCGCGCAACTGTGTAAGGAGCTCCCAAGTAGCCTTGACCCAGCATGCCCGGACTCCTCGTTTCGTCTCAAGGCTACTTTCTTCGGAAAGAAAGAAACAGGTCCTTGTCCCAACGAAGAGCAAACCTGCGACAAGCGATTGGAGGCCATACGAAAGGCCGCAGAAAATCGTCGCTTGGAGTACGAGAACTTCGCTAATCTTCCCTTTGTCTCACAAGAACTCAAAGAGCTTTGGGGTAAGTCTTACAAATGCCCCCCGAATGGGTCCCATTTTGATGTTGTTTACACGGCGAGGCCCTTCACTTTCAGCAATAGTGACCCCAAAGCCAAAACTCTGGCCGACAAAATCCCAGCCATAGCGGGCGCCAACCAGACCGCGTGCCTAGCCAAGAGGGGATGGACCCTCTCGACAGAAAAAATAGGCAAAGGCCAGTTCGGAGACGTCTTCAAAGTGTCTCGCAGTGGCTCGGGTAAAACTTACGTCGCGAAACGACAAGGTATTATGCTCCCTGGTGCAGATAAGATAAAGGCGTATCGAGCCCAAAGAAAGAAAATGACCATCTCCGCAACATCGTTCATTATGGAAACTGACTTTCAGAATAAAGCGGCTCGAATGGGTATCTCGGTCCCAATCATCGACGCGTTCGTTTGTTTAGACAGCGACGGTGCCGTTCCCAACGTTATGGGTATTGGCTTTCAAATTATTCCCTTCGTCGGCGGCACACTACAGAATCTCCTAAAATCCCAAGCCAAACTTGCCGGTGGAATACCTGTTAAGCAATCCATCTTGGGGCTGGGCGGAATCAGTGGTAAATTGACCGACCAGCAGCTAGGAGCCTTAAGAACTCTCGTCTTGACCGCCCATCAATTGGGCCTTCTTGCCATGGATGCCCACTTCGAAAATATTCTATACGACCCAGATCTTGGGCGCTTCGTTTTGATCGACTTCGGTCTCGCCGGCGGCGAACCGGGGCAAGGCTTTTTTTCGCCGCTCTCGGATATTGAGGACAAATCGAAACGGCCTCCCCTGCCCACCACCCCAATCGAGGTACTCAAATTAGAGACACAAGTTTGGGAGAAATGGGCACGGTACGGACTGGGGATCACTCCAAGCGCTCCGTGAAAATCTCCCAAACAAGCTATATGCTTACCCCAGGGATACCTTCTTCAAGTTCAGCCATGATCTTTCACGAACTTGGTCAACTTCGCCGCTTGCTTTATCCATGATTCAATCTTTTAATCCGACGCTAACCATAAATCTGCCGGCCCGACAGGAATGATACGGTAGGGATTAATCCCCTCGTGGGAAAAGTAGTAATGCCTCTTAATGTGCTCAAAGTTGGTTGTGCCTCGAATCGCCTCAAGCTCAAAAAGTCGCCTCGTATATTTAGCCAAATTCCCATAGTCCGAAATTCGCCTCCAATTGCACTTGAAATGAACGTAGTAAACCAGGTCGAAGCGAAGAAGAGTTGGTACCAGCCGAATATCTGCTTCGGTTAGTTCTTCTCCTACCAAGAACGTTCTATCTTGAAGATAGTGGTCTAGCTCATCTAGCCTCTTAAAAAGCGCCTTACATGCCTGCTGGTATGCTTGTTGGGTCTTCGCAAAGCCAGTCCGGTAAACACCATTATTGATTGGTTCGTAAACTGAGTCATTGATCGCATCGATTTGTTCGGCATAAAAATCAGGGTAAAGGTCGAGTTCATTTCCTGTGAGCTTATTGAACGCTTTATTGAGTATTCGAATAATCTCCGACGATTCATTATTCACTATCTGCTGAGTCTTCTTGTCCCACAATATGGGAACTGTCACACTCGTAGAGATATCTGGACTGGCTTTCTGGTAGATTTCATAGAGGTACTTGCAATGGTACAGACTATCCCCCGTTGCTCCTTCAAAATCTTGCTCGAAGGTCCACCCATTCTCGAGCATATCCGGATGAACAACGCTTACACTAATGTGCTCCTCAAGACCTTTCAACTTGCGATAAATAAGGCAGCGATGGGCCCAAGGGCAAGCCAAGCTGACATACAAATGATATCGACCCGACTCAGCTTGAAAAACCTTATGCTCGTTACTGATGGTCTCCCGAAACGTTCGAGGCAACCGGTCGTAGGAACCGTCCTTATCACTCGTGATTATACTGGTCTCAATCCATTCACCCTCAACTAAACGACCCATTTAATTTTCCCTATCCGTTCTTGTTGGCTTCAACGAAAATCAAGGAGCAAGATAAATCGCCACCGGCCCCCTGGTTTTCGCTATTCCATGACCGTCAAGAAAACTCTCAGCGACTCCCGTATGCCCCTGGAATCCCCTCTTTCTCAGAAGCTCTATCACAAAACAACGATAAGATACGAAAAAGGAGCGACCACCGTCGGACAAAAAGAAACCCCACCGGGTCGGACGTGCACTTCAAAGAACCCAACGCTTGTATTTTCGCAAAGACTCAGAACTGCTGAAACAGAACAACAGGACTAGCGTCGAGCAAGTGAAGCGGACGTGAGTGAGCTTCGAACATTGGAGAGCACTAATTCCTGCTTCATTCATTCCCATTCCCAACATTCTCGAAACAACACCGCACCCGGGCCCATGATCCCCACCATGAGGTTTTTAAGCTCCGGTGACATTTAGGTAAAAAAAACACAAGGAAGCCACACAAATGTCACAAGGCACCACTACTCAGCACCGATTCTTAAATACCTCACTCAATTAAAGAGACGAAATAAAAGGAAAAACTAGTGAAAATCAAATCCTTACCCATAGTAGCACTCTTAGGTTCCCTTCTTTGTATAGGACCGGCTAATGCAGAAACCTCAACCAAAGTTGGGTTTAAGAAGGGATTCTTTATCAAAAGCGACGACGGTAATTTCAAACTAAAGATCGGCTCTCGGGTTCAATCCCGGTTGATGTATGAAACCGTTGACGGGGAAGAAGAGACGATTCAAGACGATAAAGCAAACTTCTCGGTTCCCAGAGCTCGAATAACCTTCAGCGGCCATATTTGGAACAAGGACCTCACCTTTAAGTTTCAACCCGACTTTGGTAAAGGATCTCTTAATCTCAAAGATTTTTACACCGACTACCGATTCGCCGGGGATGTTCGAATCAGGGTTGGGCAAATGAAAAAGCCCTTCTCGCGACAGCAGCTCAACTCAAGTAGTCGTCTAGAATTGGTCGATCGGGCAACAACCGACAAAGCATTCGGTGCCGGTCGAGATATTGGCTTTTTGTTCCACAACAACTACACCAAATCACCCAAATTTGAATGGGCAGTAGGACTCTACAATGGTACTGGCGACAAACCCTGGTTCAGTGGTTCGGCGGATACTGAGACGGGTTCTATTTCCCAGGGTAAATTCACAAACGTTCCGACACAATTTGGTCCCCTTGTGGCCATGCGGCTCGGTTATAACTACGGAAAAATAAAAGGGTACAGTGAGGGCGACCACAAAGGTGGCGACCTCCGATTTGCCTTAGCCGCCAGCTCTCTCGTGAACCTTGATATCCACGAGAACAACGGACGTAAAATAGATACTGAGGTTGACTTTATTCTCAAAATGCACGGTTTTTCGACAACGGGTGCGTACTATCTATCGATGGCTGAAGCAGAAGAGGATAAAGACACTCTAGAGACCGGACTCCAGGGCTATCACCTGCAAATGAGTTATCAAATTAGCGACAAAGTTGTCCCTGTACTTCGATATGCTCATTTCAAAGATGACTCACCCAATTCAGCAACCAAAGAGTATCTTCTTGGTCTAGCATCTTATTTTTACGGCCACCAAGTGAAGTGGCAGACAGATTTCGGCAGCGAAATTAAGGATATAGCAGGCGAAGAGCCAGTGAATTTTCGAATTCGAACTCAACTACAAGTAACATTCTAGAGTTAAGAGCCCTTAAGAGGGCGGTGAATTTTTCTTAGGATTGTCTCTTCACCCCAAAAGTATCCAGCGTCCGGTAAAGAAAAAGTCCACCGGGTTGCATATGTACTTCAAAGAACCCAAAGCTTGTATTTTCGAATCGGCATGGGGTTCGATTGTCGAGATAGAATGATCAAGAGTCCTCCCCTTTCGACTAGGGGAGGAAAATATTAAAGATTATTTATTCGCAGACAATAACGCTCAACTCACGCAATAGTTCGTGGCTTTCGTTGGCGCGGGGTTCAGCATCCCCGGTGATACATTGGTTGGACAACGCTCTCAACGGATTGTCGGCCTTGGTGCTATCAATCTCGAAGATTCCGTCCACGACCTTTAAACCTTGTCGATAATCGCACTCCGCTTCGTCTAAGGGCGCTTCTTCAGAAGGGGAAGAAACTTCGGGACCGCCGCACTCCTGCTCATTAGTATACGCCGTAAGAGTTACACTCGAATCTCCCCTAGCTT
>CAXGXL010000280.1:0-5483 GCA_964013555.1 uncultured bacterium | reverse complement strand
GACAACGAAAAAGGAGATTATCTAAATCGTGCCCAAGAATTTGCTCCATAGCAATAAAGAGGTTTCCGTCTTGCTCGCCCGCTTCGAACGTGGATACCAAATTGGGATGCTTCAAAAGAGATAGAACGTAGGCTTCATTGCGAAATAAATCGATGACGTGGGGATCGCTTGAGAGCTCTTCTTGAAGGATCTTAATAGCCAAAGCATATTCAGAATACCGTGGATGGATATGCCGCCCTCTCATTACCCTAGCCACACCCCCTTCTCCTAATCGTTCAAGTAATTCGTAGGGCCCTAAAAAACAGCTCGGTGCTTGTACAAGCTCAGAACCAACCGATCCCCCCTCGAGCTTTCGGAAAATCCTCGACAGCTCTTTGTCAAGTTCTAGGGCATCGTCGACTTCTTTCGCCAAAAGATTCTCCTAAGAAGCTCCAGAGTTTCCCGACATATTCGTTATTAATGAAGTCCCGCATACACCGAGACCCTAACAACACTCCGGTAAAAAAACGACAAAACGGTGTTTAATATGATTATATTACAATGACTTAAATGATTACAAAGTACAAATTACACAAGCTCAGCTTCAAGGTTATCTAAGAGATTTTGCTACATTTCTGTAACTGGTTTCTTCAGATCCTACGGTTTGGTATTATTTTTTTGCATTGCCCACAGTCCCCGCAAATCCACGACAAAGCGAATTTCAGTAATAGAAACCTATTGTTCAATATCGAACAATCGAACTTACCACGACAATGGCATAATCATTGCTTAGCCTTAGTATGTGTCAATACTCGTTCGAAAACATTTTGCATCCAACAACGGTGAAACTCTTTAGGGGCCTAACGATGAAACCAGGAATCATACTAATAGCATACCTATTTCCTTCTCTAGCTCTCGCCAGCACGGCTGGAGATGCACTACCTCAGTCTACCGCCGATATACTCTGGTTAACCATAGCTGCTGTTTTGGTATTTCTAATGCAAGCGGGATTCGCCATGCTGGAGTGTGGCTTAACTCGGGCCAAGAATGCAGTGAATATAATGACCAAGAACTTCTTGGATTTCTGCTTTGGGGCCCTTTTATTCTGGGGCATAGGCTATGCTCTAATGTATGGCGAAAACGGCAACGGCTTCATTGGATGGGACTCCAGCATGCTCTTTATGGACGTTGCAGACAAGGGCTCCAATAATGCGACAAGCGCTGCTTGGTTTTTTCAGATAGTTTTCGCCGCAACGGCCGCAACCATCGTTTCTGGGGCCATGAGTGAACGCACGAAATTGGTTGGTTACGTTGCATACTCTGTCTTGATTACCGCCTTTCTCTACCCGGTC
Organism: uncultured bacterium; assembly: GCA_964013555.1. Lineage (GTDB taxonomy): Bacteria > Myxococcota > XYA12-FULL-58-9 > XYA12-FULL-58-9 > JABJBS01 > CAXGXL01. The sequence continues at coordinate 4,152 of CAXGXL010000280.1, read as the reverse complement.
ACAGGCCACTGGATCTGGGGAAGTAACGGCTGGCTTAGTAGTTTAGGAATGCGTGACTTCGCAGGTTCAACTGTGGTTCACAGCGTTGGAGCATGGGCTGCCTTAGCCGGTGCTATCATGGTTGGGCCACGCTTAGGTAAATACACTAAAGAAGGCGTTGCTAAGGCAATTCCCGGCCACAATTTGCCAATGGCTACCCTCGGAACATTTGTTCTATGGTTTGGGTGGTACGGATTCAATGCAGGTTCCACCCTCGCGACTGTGGATGGAATTGCACATGTAGCTGTGACAACGACCCTCGCTGCTGCAGCGGGCGGTGTTGCGGCCATCATGCTGACTTGGTTTCTACACGGAAAGCCAGATTTATCGATGGGTATTAACGGTTGTCTGGCTGGCCTCGTCGGAATAACGGCAGGATGTGCGTCGGTATCCGGAAAAAGCGCTGTATTAATCGGCTTAATTGCAGGGGGCCTCGTCTACGCTTCCTGTCTATTTTTCGAACGCAAACTAAAGGTCGACGATCCTGTTGGCGCAATTAGTGTCCATGGAGTTTGCGGAGTATGGGGAACACTGGCGGTTGGGCTTTTTGGAGAGCGCGCAATCGATATCCTATATTGGGATGAAGCAACAGCGATTCAGGACGGATTGCTCTTTGGCGGAGGCGTAACTCAAATTGGATATCAATTAATCGGGGTCCTCGCTGTCTTTGCCTTCACCTTTGTATCCGCACTTGGTATCTTCACAGTTGTGAAAGCTACCGTTGGACTTCGAGTTAGTCCCGAAGAAGAACTTGAAGGGCTTGATATTGGTGAACACGGAGCATCCGCTTACCCACCCGAAGTCATTGCCTCACCTCTGGAGACACCTGCAGCTCCGACCACAGCTCGAAAGGCTGTGCAACAAAAAGCAAGTGCTACTCTTTAAGCTCGCCCTACTTCTGTCACGCCACCCGGAATATCTACTCGGGCTCTTCGAGCCCGAGTTTTTCCATCCTTACATTCACGCTAATTTTTCTTAGCTCAGCTCGTCGTTAAACTGGCATCCTCTGCGACAACTTCAATCAGTGGTCAAATTTGAGGCTCTTCCGAGATCCGTTCAAGCTCCCTTCACTCATAAATCGAAGATAGCTCACACTAAAGTCTGGGTTTAGGTCTAAGCGACTCCAAAGAACAAATACCACAAGCATCGCAAGCAAAGATTGACAGCGCTTCTACAATGTCCCACATTCGCCCCATGAAAATAAAAGTACTCTATTTGGGCGGTTCTCGACTTCAAACAGGCTCTTATGAGGAGCTATTGGAACTCCCAGAACATGCAACGATTGCCCAAGTTCGAGCCCTCATAAGTCAACTGCACCCCAAACTAGAACCACTCTTAGGAAGTGTTCGGTTTTCTCTGAACTTTGAATTCGCAAGTCTAGAAGACACTCTACACGAAGGGGACGAGGTCGGCCTGCTCCCACCGGTTCAAGGGGGGGCTCCTCGTGTGCTCTGTACCAAAAAGCCAATTGACCCCGAGATTGTTCGCAGCTGGGTACATAACCACCAAGCGGGCGCAACGACCTCGTTTGTAGGCACAGTTCGAGACCATAGTCGAGGCAAGAGTGTACTTCGTCTCGAATACGAAGCCTATGTGCCCATGGTCGAACGCCAATTAGAACGCATATGTAGCCAGTGCGAACAAGGCTCTTCCGGAACGCAGGTTGCTATTGCCCACCGTTATGGAACCCTCCAAATTGGGGAAATCTCCGTGGTCATTGCAGCCAGTTCCCCCCACCGCGAAGCTGCTTTCGAAGCTTGTCGAAAAGCCATCGAACTTATTAAAGTTGATGTTCCTATTTGGAAAAATGAAATCACCACCTCAGGGGAAATATGGGTCGGCTGGGGAGGAGGATGAGATGTTAGAACCTTTTTTGAGCCCCGAAGGACTCATTTCATTGATTAGTCTCACTGCCCTCGAAATCGTTTTGGGCCTTGACAATATCGTATTTATTTCAATTCTTGCCGATGAACTGCCTGAACATCAACGAGCTAAGGCTCGCAAAATGGGCCTCGCATTTGCTCTGCTAACGAGGCTTCTTCTGCTTTTCTCTATTTCTTGGTTTATGGGCTTAACCAAACCGTTATTGACTATTTGGGAGACACAAATTAGCGGGCGCAGTCTTATTCTCTTGATTGGGGGAATATTCCTGATTGGCAAGTCCACCTACGAAATATATGAGAAAACAGAAGCCCCCGCTACAAACCACGCAGCCAGTAAAGCGGCAGTATCATTGACTTCTATGATGATACAAATCGCCTTGCTTGATATTGTCTTTTCCATTGATTCGGTCATCACGGCCGTGGGCATGGCCGAACACATTTCCATCATGGTCGTATCTATGATTATTGCCGTTGGAGTCATGATTGTATTTGCCGAGCCCGTAGGGAATTTCGTCAACGAGCATCCCAGCATGAAAGTACTCGCCTTGGCATTCTTGCTACTCGTGGGTGTTCTGCTAGTGGCCGAAGGGCTGGGGCAACATGTAAGCAAAGCCACCATCTACTTTGCGATGGCATTCGCACTTGGCGTCGAGCTTATTAATATGCGCATCCGAAAAAAGAATGCGGCCAATAAAGTTTACTAATGACTGAATTGCAAACGAGCAAGCCGCGAGTAGAGACCACCGTTTCTGAGCAACTCCAAATGATTTCCTTGTTCAAGTAATTGGCCATGTTTTAATACGACAATTCTATCAACCTCGCGAACGGTGGAAAGCCGATGTGCTACAATAATTGCGGTTCGCCCCTCCATTAGTGTCTTCAAACCCGCCTGGAGTTTTGCTTCCGTTTCCAAATCGACGTTGCTCGTTGCCTCATCAAGAACCAAAATCTTAGGATCTATAGCCAGCGCCCGCGCAAACGCCAAAAGTTGCCTCTCCCCAGCGGAAAAATTCGAACCCAACTCGTCTACTCGGGTATCGTAACCGTTGGGTAGTCTTCGTATGAAATCGTCGGCTTGAAGAACCTTACATGCTTGGATCACCTGGTCCCTTGAAACGCTATCGTTCAAAGAAAGGTTATCCATTATCGTTCCTGAGAAAAGATAGACATCCTGAAGAACAACCGCGAAGAGCTTTCGAAGGCTCTTGAGCTCAAGTTGCTTGATGTCTTGTCCATCAATCAACACCGCTCCTTTTTGCACATCGTAAAGTCGATTCAGTAGTTTTAGAATGGTCGTCTTTCCAGACCCAGTCGGTCCTACTAGCGCAATATGTTCTCCTGGCCGAACAGTGAGATTCATATCCTTTAAAACCCACTCCTCGGGAGTCTTATAAGAAAACCAAACATCTTTTAACTCAATCTCACTTTGAACGTTTCTCACCACCTTCGAATTTTCTTTGGAGGCGATGAAGACAGGTTCATCGACCAAAGAAAAGATTCGTTCGGCCGCAGCAAAAGCCGACTGCAAGAGAGTATACTTTTGAGATAAATCTCGAATTGGAACAAAGAAACGACGAATATATTGGATAAAGGCCACCAACGTCCCCGCCCCCACCGTACCGGTAGACAAGTCACTAGAGCCCTGCCAAATTAAGACGGCGACAGCACCTGTCCCAATTGCTTCTACAATCGCATAAAGGGAAGCGTCCAACGCAATCGCTTTTCGATTCGCATTACGATATTCAATATTCAGGTCCGAAAATTCACTTCCCGTTCTATTTTCTTGCCCGAAGACTTGAACCACCTTCATTCCCGAAATGTGTTCCGCCAAAAAAGAGTTAATTCGGGAAAGATGTCTTCGCACCGCCCGAAACGCACCGCGGGCTAGGCGCTGAAAAACCCAGCTAATTAAAATGAGCGGAGGAACAACGAGAAAAGAAAATAACGTTAACTTTACGTCGAGCCATAACATCATTCCCACAATTGCCATGATTGTAAGGATATCCGCTAAGATAGTTACCGCCCCCGAAGAAAAAAACTCTGCCAATGCCTCCACGTCGTTGGTTAATCGAGTCAAGACTCGACCACTCGGGTGGCGGTCAAAATAAGAAGCTCCTAATCGCTGAACTTTGGCAAAACAATCGGAGCGTAAACTTCGCATGGACCTTTGCCCGAGAACACTCATCAAAAACTGCGACAAGAACCCAGAAAGGTAATCAAAAATCAACGC
>CAXGXL010000279.1:0-5516 GCA_964013555.1 uncultured bacterium | reverse complement strand
AAGAGCACGCTTAATATTGATCCCTTCGTCGGGCAAACTTACCGCGCCGAGATTCGCGGCTTCGGCCCCTTCGGTCAAAAGAGACGGCAAATCAGCTTTAGAAATATGTCCCTCGTCGCGCTTTAGAATCACGATTCTTTCAATCATGTTTTCAAGCTCCCGAACATTCCCTGGCCATGCATACGCGCGAAATAAGTTCATTACTTCGTCTTCTATTCCACTGACATAGCGACCGTGCCTTTGAGCGGCTTTGGAAATAAAATGTTCGGCAAGCAAGGGGATATCGCGCGGCCGGTCGGAAAGCGCCGGCATCTGAATAGGGATTACATTAAGTCGATAATACAAGTCCTCTCGAAACTTTCCTGACGCACTGTTTTTTAAGAGATCTTGATTTGTGGCGGATACAATTCTCACATCAGCCTTTATCGTTTTACTCTCACCTACCGGCGTGTACTCCTGCTCTTGAATCACTCGAAGAAACTTTCCTTGTAAGTTCACGTCCATCTCGCCCACTTCATCCAAAAAAAGCGTTCCCTTATCGGCCAGTCCAAACTTCCCTTCCCGTTTTTCATTCGCCCCGGTAAACGCCCCTTTCGCATGCCCGAAAATTTCACTTTCCATCAATTCATTGGGGATAGCTGCGCAATTGACGGCGATAAAGGGTTCTTCTCGCCGGTTACTTGCTTCATGTACAGCCCGGGCCACGAGTTCCTTGCCCGTTCCGCTCGGTCCGGTTACAAGGATGTGGCAGCCTGTATCCGCTATTCGCTCGATAATTCCGAAGATCTCAAGCATTTTCTGGTCTTCACCAATGAAGCCCGGACAGAATTTATCTCTCCAGGCCCGACGTTCTGCTTCATGGAGTTCTTTATCGGGAGATGAGCCCAAAGACCTCCGAATAGCCCTCTCCAAATCATCGGGGTCTACCGGCTTGGTCAAAAAATCTGCGGCGCCTGCTCGCATTGCTTCAACGGCAACCGGAATCGAACCCTGCCCCGTAACAACTACAACCGCACGGCATCGCCCCTTGCTTAAACCGTGCTTCATCACTTCGAAACCATCAACCTCGGGCATCCCTAAATCTACTAGGAGCAGGTCAACCTGTTTTGAATCGAGCTTTTTAATTCCTTCGGCGCCACCGGTGGCAGTGTCGACGTCGTAACCTATGGCGGCGAGTCCCCGAACCAAAACCTTTAGGATAGCAGCGTCATCATCAACGATAAGAATAGATTGGCTCATAATGCTTTCAAATCCGACCCCGTCCCTATTGGACGCCTGTGAAGTAATAGGGTTAAGCTGCAGCTACATTTCTACAGAGATTCCACCGCAGATCCACTTTTTTAGCGACCGCCCTTGAAAATTCGAGTCCACCAACCGCGCTTCTTTTCGATTGGATCTGACTTTGCACCATTCGGAGCCGGAGCACGTTGTATAGTATTCCCCCGGTTCTCTCCGGTGTCGATGAGTTCTTGGGCCCTCGAGCCATATTCTTGGGCTATTTGAACCAGAGCATCTATATCAATATCGTACGCTTCAGGCCGATAAGGCTCTAACTGTTTGATTCCTTGCTCTAAGAGCTTCTTCGTACCTTGAGGGTTCCCCCCTTGTAGCTTTGCCAGACCAACGGCGAGTTGCAAAAGCCCCTGAAGTAGGTCTGTTCCGTCACTGGCATCCTGCGTCCATTGGTCCTCCCATACTTCGTACGCTTCCATGAACCGAGCCTCGTTAAATAACTCAATTCCTCGCTCTAATGCCTCCAAGAAGACTCTTTCGTCGGTTTTCATTTTTGTGTGGTACCAAACTCAGGCCGTAGATGCTAGAGTTCCCTATGCCGTGTTCCGATATCAGTGAGCAGATCGAATTTCGCCTGGACATAGACGATTGCCTGAGCCACTATGCGCTCAAAAAAAGCACCTGCGGAGCCCCTGTTGGGAACGAGAGTCTTTTGTTGGAACTTACTCAGGGACTCCAAGTATCTGAAATTATTAGCTTTAATCCTGCCGAGCTCCCCGGATTTATAGAAGCATCTGATGAAACCACTCAATTTCTTTATTTCAAACACCTTTTCGCGCTTCAGGCCGCTCTTCGAGTGTACACAGGATTGGATACGGGCGATCCAACTGCAGCTTGCAGCCTAAACAAGGTCGCTTGTGATTTCGCAGGCACTGTTTTTACCGGGGTATTGGCGGCGGGCCCGCTTTTGCACAAAATAAAGTCTTGTGGGCACTGTGGCTCCTGCGGGCGCAATTGAGCCTAACGAAGAATCGAGAAAACCCCTTGCGGATCCGCTAACCACTTGAGATATACGCCGGCTTTCGATGGACAAAGGTACACAGAAATATGACAGAGAAGTCCCCAAACAAGAAATTGAACGTTCTAGATGAGCTTCTGGACCAAGGACTTGTTCAGGTTCTGGTCGACTCGCGAATAGAGGGAGTGGTCGTCCCCCCTCACCTCATTGGTGACCTTCAACTCCGGCTAAATCTCTCCCGCCGATTCGGCCTACCGCTTGTATTGACTGAAACCGGTGTCGATGCGACCCTAACTTTTCAAAAGATCCCCTACGAGTGCACGATTCCCTGGGGCGCTATTTATGCTATCATCTCTTACGTCACCGGCGAGCCGTTTTTATTCCCCGAGGACGTTCCCCTAGAGGTCGTCCTAGAAGCGGAAAACGCCATGGATGAGCATAACCCCGAACCCCTTGAGCCGACCGCGCATCTAGGCAAAGAGTCCTTTCCGTCTCAGCCGCAGCTTCGGGTCGTTAAAGAAAACCAGAGCCCATTAGGCACTTTCACAGAAGTAGCCCCTGCCGAAAGCCAAAGCCCGCCTGAGCCCCCTCCGAAAGAGCCCACCCCCAGTAGGCGTGGCCACCTTCGGGTGGTAAAATGACGGATCCTGTATCGTGGTGGGAAATTGAATTAGAGGTACCCATCGCGGTGGCCGACGATGTTTGTGGTTTGCTTATTTTTCATGGAGCTCAAGGGGCCGGTCTTGAGTCTCATGAATTCCCCCCTCCCCCAAAAAACGACGGCAATCCCCGAAATGCTCCAAGCGAAGGTCATGCAAAGGTCCTTGCGAGCTTGACGGTCGACCTCTCCCAAGAGACGGTGCTGCAGATAGTAGCAACTGCACTCAACGACCTAGGCCGTACAGTCGAGGAATCTGGTCTTCAGATTCGTAAACGCAACGACACACATTGGGCTGAGGCCTGGAAAAGCTTTTTCACCCCCCTGCTTTTTGGCGAGGAGCTTTGGGTGCTTCCCCGTTGGGACACCGCAGAAGCAAACGACGAAATGCTCGCAAAATTGAAATTGGGCCCCGATGCAAAACTAATCTACCTGGAGCCTGGCCTTGCTTTTGGCACCGGCCAACACGCCACCACAAGTTTATGCTTAAAGATTCTAACCGCGTTGACAAAGGAGCTTCCACACAGCATGCTGGACGTTGGTTGCGGCTCAGGAATATTAAGCATCGCTGCGGCTAAGTTAGGAGTCCGCCGCGTCCTCGCGGTCGACAATGACCCTCTGGCCGTGCGAATAACCAAGGAAAATGCGCGAGACAACGGGGTCGAATCATTCTTAGATGTCACGCAAACCCCCTTGATTGAAAACAAGAGGCATTTCCCATTGGTGGTTGCAAATATAATCGCCCCGATTTTAATTGTTTTGGCTCCAGCAATCCTTCGCGCCCTGGAGCCGGGGGGCACTTTAATCTTGAGCGGGATGCTAAAAGAACAAGTCCAACCGGTAAAGCAAGCCTATGAGGCCGTGTCTGGTGATTTAGGGTGGATTGCCGAGAAAAGCGAAGGCGAATGGTTTGCCCTAGTCGGCACTCGGCTTGAATCTAGAGTCAACCTAAATTAACCAGGCTTGGTTGGTTTCTTTTCTTGAATAGCTTTGGTCGTACTTCTACGACTTCTGCGTTTTTTTTGTTTCTTTATTTTTTCGCGTAGCTTTTCCGCCTTGGTTTGAAGCCCAAGTATCTCGGCTTCGTATTTTTCAAGTAGGAGGCGTCGAGCAAAGAAACGATTGGATTGCCTCGACCGGGACTTTTGGACTTTCACCTCTATCCCCGTCGGCTCGTGCTTCAAAAAAACAGCGCTTGATGTCTTATTTATCTTCTGTCCGCCGCTACCGCTTCCTCTTACAAATTTTTCGACAAGGTCTTTTTCATGGATCCCAGCAGATACGAGCCTTTGTTCTAGAGCGGCCACTTTCTTGGGGTCAATGCTATCTGTCACGCTTGCTCTCGTGGCCACAGATAAAAACCAAAAACCAAAAAAACTAAAGTTACTCCAAGTAAGACCAGAGGAGCCCCACCGGTTATCAAATCCCTACCAAACCAAAACGAGGTCTCGCCAACTTTGGAGCTACTGAACATAAATGACCTTAAGGCAAAGACCCATCCCCCATGTAAACCAATTGCCATCCATAGAGATTTTGTCTTTTCGGTAGTATAGCCGAGAATCCAGCCGACCAGGACCAGTGTAAGAAAACCGCCAACAATCAGGTTGAAGTCAGCAAATTGCCAAAAGAGTTTGGGAATAATCTCAAAACCGCTTGACCAAGTAACGTCTGCGTCAAACCTTTTTAACGAGGGGTGCGGTTTCAAGAAATGGATGGCAGCAAAGACCACAGAGAGCGCGCTCAACGCTGCTCGCCAAGAGAGGTGCCGTCGGATAAGTCCATACAACACTCCACGAAAGAGCATCTCCTCAATGGTAGCCACCGCGATGGCCGTCAGCAAGGCACCTCCGATCATATGCCAACGAATCATCTCATGGAGAACCCAATTCCCAGTACCCACCATAAATGCAGCGGCAAGACCAAGCCCGCCTACCCCCAAGCCGATCCCTATTAGTAAATCTTGTCGCTTTTGCGGGTTAGGGACAATTCCCAGCTCACGCCAAGAACTCAACCCCAAGGATTTAAGGAATGGATAAAGCCCAGCCAGGGCACAAATCAATGCCCCACGGTTAAAGTACTTAGGGAAGCGGTATTCCTTAAGAAGTGGCAATACGCCTGTATCAATGAGCCACTGCCCGGCCCAATAAAGAGGGGGCGAGATAAGTGCCGCCCCTACCAAGATCGCTACCACGTAGAAAATCAATCGATACAACACCCTCATGTCTGGGACGGTTAGCACATTCTTGCGCACCCTGGCTAACCCAACCCGGCAAAAACTCATATTATTGTTATGATTCGTCTCTACTATCGACTCATTGCGCTAGAATGATTAGATATACCCGCTATGACCTTCGTCCAATCCATTTTTAGCTACCTTGCGTTTTGCATCGCCTTCCCCTTCTTGGCGACCAATAAGAAGATCCGTAGAGATTTTCGTCGCCGTTTTGGATTCTACAATCAGGGCGAAGTACCAAAAGCGGCTGGGCCGACCATATGGTTTCATGGTGCATCTGCGGGCGATATCTCTGCCCTCCACCCCACCGTTGTTGCCCTCAGAGCATTAGAGCCAAAAGCATGTATTGTGGTTAGTGCAGTAACGAACAGTGG